>DATNQC010000284.1:0-4163 GCA_036702885.1 Oculatellaceae cyanobacterium
ACGGTGTAGCGTGACTCATCAAAAAGCTCCTTGGATGGCGATGCAATCCGACCGTGAGTCATCCTAAACCGTTTGTCCCGTTTCATCAAGCGATATCACATCGTTCAAAACTATTTTCCCCAACAGCACACGATTAATTCCAACACGTCGCCCAAACCGTGCGGATGGGGTTCATTCACAGCGCTGTTTCAATTAAACTGGTGAAACGTGTGAAAACCGCTTTGTTGAGAGAGAGGAGACTCCAAGTTATGGCTGCCGTTCTGGACCTGAAAATCCCCAACCACATGAAAGGTCGCGACTTCCTGACCTTCCAGGAATATACCCCGGATGAACTACTGGAGCTTCTCGATCTGGCAGCGCAACTCAAACGCCTCAAGCAGAATCGCGTACCTCACCGCATTCTGGAAGGGCGTTCCATTGCGCTTTACTTTGAAAAACCCAGCAACCGGACTCGCGTCAGTTTTGAAGTCGGCACGGCAGATCTCGGCATGCACCCCTTTATGCTGCGCAAGGAAGAAATCAACCTGGGCGTTCGGGAAACCATTGCGGATACCGCGCGCACGCTCGCACGCTACGTGGATTGCATCATGATCCGCACCTTCGCCCAAAAAGACGTGGAAGAATTGGCCCAATGGTCCAGCGTGCCGGTTATCAACGGACTGACGGACGATTATCACCCCTGTCAGGTACTGGCGGATCTGTTGAGCATTCAGGAGCAATTCGGCAGCTTCAAAGGCCGTAAGCTCACTTACGTGGGAGATGGCAACAACATGGCGCACAGCCTCCTGCTGGGTTGCGCGATGGTGGGCATGGATGTCGCCATTGCATCGCCCTCTGGCTATCAGCCACAGGAGCGGGTGGTAAAAGCCGCCGAAGCATACGCCAAAGCCAGCGGCGCAGTCATCTCCGTAACAGACAACGTTCAGGATGCTGTCCGCAACGCGTCCGTCCTGTACACGGATGTTTGGGCCAGCATGGGGCAAGAGGACGAAGCCGCCGAGCGTCGGGAAAAATTCAAAGGCTACCAGGTCAACGCTGAAAACCTGGCGCTTGCCGCATCGGATGCGATTGTTCTACACTGCCTGCCCGCACACCGGGGTGAAGAAATCACCCATGAAGTACTGGAGAAATTTGCGGATGTCATCTTCAATCAGGCGGAAAACCGGCTGCATGCCCAAAAAGCCGTCATGGCCGCCATCATGGAATAGAAAACTAACCGC
Organism: Oculatellaceae cyanobacterium; assembly: GCA_036702885.1. Lineage (GTDB taxonomy): Bacteria > Cyanobacteriota > Vampirovibrionia > Vampirovibrionales > Vampirovibrionaceae > DATNQC01. The sequence continues at coordinate 1,221 of DATNQC010000284.1, forward strand.
GTAATTGTCACCGTTCAGTTCGGCGAATGGTTCGCGGAACTGCGGTATGCTGCATGCGTACCTCTATTCAAAGCTGATTTGCAGCACTGGATCGCTTGAAGGGGTGCGCTTCAAAAAGAAAATCTCGCCGTTTCCGCAAAGCTGGACTACAATTGAGCTATGCTGAAAGTACTGATTTCCAATGATGATGGCATTCATGCCAACGGCATCCAGACGCTTGCCGAAAAACTGTCTCAAACCTGCGAAGTTTATGTGGTTGCACCGGATCGCGAACGAAGCGCTACGGGTCACGCATTGACCCTCCACAAGCCTATCCGCATTGAGGAGGTATCGCTTAATTTTCCTGTGGCCCAGGCATATGCCGTCAGCGGCACACCGAGTGACTGCGTGAAACTTGCCATTAACGCGCTATTCCGGGACATCAAGTTTGATGTCGTTCTGTCCGGCATCAATCACGGACCCAATCTGGGTTCGGACGTGCTGTATTCCGGAACGGTCAGCGCCGCACTGGAAGGCGCAATACAGGGCGTACCCAGCATTGCCGTTTCCTTAGTCAACGGGTTTGAAAAACTGGCGGATTTTAGCCACGGCGCAACCTTCATTGCCAATTTTCTACCCCGGATTATGGAAGTAGGCATTCCAGCCAGGAGTATTTTGAACATCAACATTCCCGCGGTTTCCCTGCATCATATGGCCGGTGTGAAGGTCACGGATTTAGGCACCCGGATGTATACCGACACCTACGAGCGACGGGTGGATCCTCGTGGTGGCGTCTACTTTTGGCTTGCGGGCGAAGTGGTGGATACCACCGAAGCGGAAAGCACGGATGTGGAAGCCATTCGCAACAACATGGTGTCCATTTCGCCGGTTCACTACAACCTGACCAATTTTAGCGTCCTGCCCCAACTTCAGGCGCAATTGGACAGAAACGGTCAATTATCGACCCTCTGAACGACGCCGGTTGAAAGAACAACTTCAGGCTTTTACAGGCCGTTTTTTCGGATGCGGTGAAACTGGCCTGCGGGAACAGGCGCGTTCAAGTCGTTTGCACATAGGCCAGCAACCGCGGACAGAGTGAAGATGTTTGGCCCCATGGTGAACAAGCTAATTCACTGCGTGTGCTTGCAATGTGGTTGCCTGGCGTTTACGCACCACGTGGTCATAAATGCTGCGGGAAACCTGCTGAATCAGATCCCGCGCGGTGTAATCGTTAAAGGGACGCTCCACCTGAATGGAAATGATGTACTTACCGCCATCCGGCATGTACACAATCCCGGAATCCCCCAGCGAAGTGCCGATATCTCCGGTCTTATGGGCGACACGAACGTTATTCGGCAGCGGGGACACCAGCAGTCGCCGGTTATGCGTGCTTTCCAAAATGCCAATCCCGTCGTAACGCGCGATATCAGACACCAGGGGACCCTGATCCACGTTGTATAGAATCGTAGCCATTTCGTAGGCAGAAATGGTATTGGTGCCTTCCAAATCCGGCAGCCAGTTGCGAATGCGCGTCCGGGTCAGGCCCAACGCCGCCAGCTTCCGGTTCAGGATATCCATGCCGCCCAAGGCGTCAATCATGATATTGGTGCAGGTATTATCACTAATGCGGATCATCTGCCCTGCCACATGATTGGCCGGGAACATCACCCCTGAATCTCGTCCTTGCAGTTCTCCCGAACCGCCCGCCCGGTGAAACTCAGCAAACAGCAAAGGCGTATCCATTTGCATGAGATTTTTATCCAGACTCATCAGGTAATCTAGCAAAATGGGCAGCTTGATAACACTGGCCGCCGCAACCGGCTTATAGCCGTTCACCTCCACATAGCTGCCATCATAGGGGTTGTAGTAGTACAGATGCGGCACCAGCGTGGATGGAAAATTGGACAGCACTGCCTGTAACTCCGCTTTCAGCTCGCTGTCTTCCCGCATCGGGAGAATGGGCAGCAACTTGTCTTTCAGAAAACCGTTGACGGGTGCGCTCAGGGCGGCAAAATCGCGGGTGTCATCATAGAGCAGGCTTGCCTGGGTTGGAAAACCGACATCTTTTGTCAGCATGTCCCGAAGTTCGTTCGTTTCCACCACTTCCAACGGCATCCAGGCTTCCAGCAAGGGTTGAGCCGCACGAACAGCGCCCCAAATCGATAAACCTGTCAGTGAAAGTAGCAGAAGCAGCCCAAGCACCAGAATGGCAATCCGTTGCTGCCGACGCCGAGCCTGTTGATAGGCCTGATACGCATGACCTTGCCGACGCCCTCTGGATCTAGTGGGTTCAACCCGGAAGAAGGGACGCACGTTTAAAGACTTCTGCACAGGTTCTTTCACTCGATTGAATCTCTCTATCCAACGCTTAGCAAGCTGCCCACGCTTCGCCACGTATTTTAGACGAAGCTCTAGCAATTTTCACTTTATTGTACCCCGTTTGCCTCAATTGATGAACGCCTTTTGTTCTACGCCAGCAGTCGGAAAGACTACCCAAACTGTTGTCGTTCACCCGGCTAAAAACTTGAAGTCCTCATTACAACGCTACAAATCGTCAATTGGCTCCAGGTCCGTGACGGGGGGACCATTCAACACCTTGCCGGTCGCGTCGAATCGCCCGCCATGACAGGGGCAATCCCAACTTTTTTCCGCTGGATTCCAGGCCACCAGACACTTCATATGCGTACACACCGGGGAAAGAAAGTGCGTCACCCCTTCCGGACTTCGATAGACCGCAACTTTTTTCCCGCCAATTTCGCAAATACGTCCCTCCCCAAGCGGGATTTCATCCCCCGGAATCGCTTCGGGCATTAGTGTCACCTCCGCTTTGCTGAAACGATCTTTGATGAAATGCGTTAAGGTGCTCACGTTTTCCGTAATAAATCCACTCGCCGAGGCGATCGGCTTGGTACGCATAGGCGATAGAATCTCTCCACACGGATTTTCCCGCCCCTGAATCTGATC
>DATNQC010000307.1:0-6314 GCA_036702885.1 Oculatellaceae cyanobacterium
TCATAGCCCCAACCGCACCAGCCGTCAAAGCGCCAATCAGAGGACCAGCTACAAGTAAGCCCATCCCTGGCACAGCCACCTGCCCCACCAACGTCAGCCCGCCAATAATGGCGCCGACAATTCCCCCGGATACGCTCCCAACCGTTGCACCCTCCGGGGCTTTCGTATTTTCCTGCGGGGCAAAGTACTGATGATGCGTATTTTCAGACATCAACACGCTGAGATTCTCCTCGCGGTAGCCACGCAAATTCAGAGCCTCAATCAGATTCGCAAAATCCGCATAAGAAGAGAAAAGCCCGGATACCTGATCATATTCATGTCGCTGTCTGGCCATCAGATCAATCTCCCGTCTCGACTCCCAAATCCATCTATCCAGCGTAACGGATGAAATCCCTCAGCGAAAATCCCCCACCCTGCTAGTCATTCGATATGAGTCATGCACTCCGGTAAATATGCAATAGCAAGCAGCTTGAACAACAAAAAACGGGGCAGGTTGTGAACCTACCCCGTTTCAGCTTTTAAAACTACCGTTGAGTCAGCGACAGGCGGACGGTTGCCCGAGCCAGCGCCCGCTGAGCCCGTTGGACGTCCACATTCTCGCTTTTTTCCCGAAGGCGCGCTTCTGCACGCAGCTTGGCGCTCTGCGCACGGGCTGCATCAATGTCGCTGCTTTTTTCAGCCGCATCGGACATAACAATTACCGACTCGCCATCTGTTTTCAACAAGCCGCCCATAACGGCCAACGGTTGTTTTTGCCCGGCCTTCACGTAGTGCAGCACACCAATATCCAGCGGCGTCACCAAAGGCACGTGCTTCGGCAGGATGCCAATCTGCCCTTCGGTGGATTTACCGTAAACAGCTTCGACGGCGTCCTCTTCCACCACCACGCGTTCGGGCGTCACGATTTTCAGTTTCATCGCGATTCTCCTTCCGCGGTTAAGCGCTGACCTTCAGTTTTTCAGCCTTCTGACGAGCTTCCTCAATGCCGCCCACCATGTAGAACGCTTGTTCCGGCAGGTCGTCATGCAACCCTTCCAGAATTTCCTTGAAGCCGCGGATGGTGTCTTCCAGCTTGACGTACTTGCCCGGCGTACCGGTGAAGACTTCCGCCACGAAGAAGGGTTGGCTGAGGAAGCGCTGGATTTTCCGTGCACGTGCGACGGTCAATTTGTCCTCGTCGGACAATTCGTCCATACCCAAAATCGCGATGATATCTTGCAACTCTTTGTAGCGCTGTAGGGTTGCCTGAACCCCACGAGCCACCCGGTAGTGCTCTTCGCCGACAACCAGCGGATCGAGAGCGCGGCTGGTGGAAGCCAGCGGGTCCACAGCAGGGTAAATACCCAATTCTGCAATCTGACGGGACAAAACGGTCGTTGCATCCAAGTGACCAAAAGTGGTTGCCGGAGCCGGGTCGGTCAAGTCGTCAGCAGGGACGTAAACCGCCTGGATGGAGGTAATGGAACCATCTTTGGTGGAAGTAATCCGCTCTTGCAGTTCGCCCATTTCGGTTGCCAGCGTCGGTTGATAACCAACAGCGCTGGGCATACGGCCCAAGAGCGCGGATACTTCGGAACCAGCCTGAGTGAAGCGGAAGATGTTGTCAATAAACAACAACACGTCCTGTTTTGCTGCATCCCGGAAGTATTCGGCGACCGTCAACGCGGACAATGCCACACGCAGACGCGCACCCGGGGGTTCGTTCATCTGACCGTAAACCAGAGCAACTTTATCCAGAATGCCGGATTCTTTAAATTCATGGTACAGGTCGTTTCCTTCGCGGGTCCGCTCGCCAACACCACCGAACACCGAAACGCCACCGTGTTCTTGTGCGATGTTGTTAATCAATTCCTGGATAATAACGGTCTTACCAACACCAGCACCGCCGAACAGACCGACTTTTCCACCTTTGGAGTAGGGAGCCAGCAGGTCAACAACCTTGATACCGGTTTCAAAAATCTCAACTTCCGTGCTGCGTTGCGCCAGGCTCGGAGCGGGACGGTGAATCGCCCAGTGTTCCTCTGCATTCACCGGGCCAGCTTCGTCAACAGGCTCGCCCAACACGTTCAGAATGCGACCCAGGGTGGGTTTTCCAACCGGAACGCTGATTGGAGCGCCTGTGTTAATGACTTTCATGCCTCGAACGAGACCTTCACTGCTGTCCATAGCAACCGAACGCACCCGGTTGTCGCCCAAAAGCTGTTGCACTTCCGTGACCAGGCGGACGGGGTTGCCGTTCACATCCTTGTCTTCAATGATCAACGCATTGTAGATTTCCGGCAGCTCGCCCGAGGGAAATTCCACGTCCACAACAGGTCCGATTACCTGTGTGATAAACCCTGTGGATGTTTTTTCAGCAACAGCCATAAATGTCTCCTGTTTAAAAATCGGAAGATGAAACTTAAATCACGCTTGCGGGAAAGCCGTCCGTCACACCGGGCATGCCCAGCCTTTTGCCTGTAGAGAGCGACAAGACAGCCTCTATATATTCCCATAAAAACGCATCACGTCAAATGCTAGGGGTCTTTACTGCCCACCTTCTCAAAGACAACCCAGACAGAAGTATATATAAAAGAGCTAACAATTCCGGCCTGTTAAACACCTTTATTCTATTAAATACAAATAACCATCCTAGAAAGTCTGAGTTTTATTAAGTGACAGGAAGTCGGAGGAGTTTATGACATTTATTGCTGATGGTGGACACACTTACCAAAGGACATACCCAACCGCATCTACAACCAACAGCTCAACAACAAGTACTATCGCAACCAACGCTAAAAAAATTAGTCAGAAGCCTCTATCACAAGACGAGCTTGCAAAATTCCAGGAATTTTTACAAAGACCGAAGCCAAATACTTCCGTTGATCAGAGACGAGGCTTCTTTGCTTAATAAAGCAAAGTAGGATCACCATTGAAAAAGCCCCGCAGCGAGATAGCTCGCGGGGCTTTTTGTTCGCTGAAGGTCGGCTGCATCCGGTATAATAGGTTCCATCCATTGAGCCGCTGTGTAAAGAGGAATCACTATGAGCTTGCCGAACATTCGTTTCAGGTTGGATCGCTTTTTGGCCATAGGAATGTTGTTCTCCTTGGCATTGAGCCTTCAGGGAAGCGCTTTTGCTCAGCAGCGTTCGTCTTTTCCCAATATTCAGGCGCTATCCACTCAACCCATGAATGTTCCGGCGGCGCTCACAACCTCTTCCACTTCCGCACTACAGGTGCAGGCTGGTAGTCAGAAAGTTCCCGCCGGCACCATGTTGACCGTGGCCTTCAATACCCCGTTGGATTCCAGAACGTCCAATGCGGGAGATCCTTTCAACGGCTACCTCACCCATGATTTTGCAGTGCTTGGCGCAAACGGATTACGCCGGGTCATTCTTCCCACCGGCACACTGATCCGTGGGCGTGTGCAGGAAGTGAAGCGGCCTTCCTACTTTAGTCGTGGGGGCGCACTCTTCCTGACGTTTGATCATGTGGTTCTCCCCTCAGGTGAGCAATTGCCGCTGGTTCTCAATCTATCCACAGAAAACACCGCTGTTAAAGACGGCGCTGTTTATATGGACCCTGGCATTGGCAAGAAGATGGAAAAAGGCCTTGAAAAAGGCAAGGAAACCTTTAGCAATATTACGGAAGGCGGTATTCAGGCGGGCAAGCAGATTGCCGGTGGGCTTGGCACTTTAATCACGGTTCCGGCGTCCGTCCTGGGTGGTGCAGTTGCCGGAGCTGGCGTCACTACTGGGAAAGCAGCGGTTGCATTGGTAGGCAAAGGAGACAGCGCGGTGATTAAACCCGGAGACACCATGAATATCGACTTTGGTGGCTCATTCACCCTGCCAGCCGAATAAAAGCTTCGTCTCTGCCGAAAAAAATCTGAAAACCCTAAAAATTAGTGGTTGGCTCTATTGTCTTATGGTCGAGCCTAACGCTATTCTAGAAACTGGCGAAGAAGCATTGGTCCCCATTTTGAAAGAGAGGTTCAATCCATGAAACGCATGGTTAAATCCGCTTTGGCTGGCTTGGTATTGCTGGGCTCTCTGGCGACATTGGCGCCTAACGCCCTGGCTGAAAACACCGATCCGCCGCGGACAGGCAAAATTTCCGGTCGCTCCGTGGTGGGGGGCGTGTTGTCCTTCCTCGTTTGGCCCGGCATTGGGCAAGCGGTGAACAACAATAAAGGCGATAAAGTCATTACCCATGCAGTCGTGGGCTTGCTGCCACCTTTCCGCTTCTGGTCCGGTTACGACGCTCTGGTGGACCGCAAAGGCGGCTACTGGAACGGCAAAATCTAGTGAGTTGATTGCCAAAAAGCCCGGCCGTTTAGCCGGGCTTTTTTGTTGTTAGGACTTTGTCTTGAAAAGCCAGGGAGTTAGTAGCCGACTTTTTCGTTCACCAACACTTCTTCAGCCGCATGCGCCTGGGGGAAGAAGCGGCGGTGGATGGCTCTAACCGCATCATGTCCCTGATCTTTATCCACGAGGCAGCTAATCTTGATTTCAGATGTGGAAATCATCTTGATGTTGATATTGGCAGCCGCCAGCGCCTCGAACATATCGGCGGCAATACCGGGCTGATCAATCATACCGGCCCCAACAATGCTGACTTTGGCGATTTCCGAATCCGAAGTAATGGACTCTGCACCGATTTTCTCTCGAACGGACTCGAGAACGCGGGTGGCGTCATGGACATCGTTGGTGCTGATGGTGAAGGCAATATCGTTGGTGCCTTCCCGTTTGCCTAAAGTCTGGATAATCATATCCACGCTGATGTTTTCGTGGGCCAGGCTGCCGAAAATTTCCGCAGCGATACCGGGGCGATCCGGACAACCAATCACCGCAAAACGGGTCTGGCTGTTATCGCACGCAATTCCTGTGACCGCATTATTACCGTCTGCGGTTACTTCACCAATCATCATGGTTCCCGAATCCTCTAAATCAAACGTACTGCGCTTGCAAAGCCGAATCCCCCCCTGGCGGGCCAATTCCACCGCACGGGGGTGAAGAACCTGCGCTCCCACGCGAGCCAGTTCCATCATTTCAATGTAAGAAATCTTGTCAATCTTGACAGCCTCCGGCACAATCCGTGGATCTGTCGAGTAAACGCCGCGCACATCCGTGTAGATGTCGCAGCGTTCGGCGTTCAACGCACCTGCCAGCGCCACCGCAGAGGTGTCAGAGCCACCACGGCCCAGCGTGACAAAATCCCCCTGGCTGTTAACGCCCTGGAAGCCGGTAATGAGGACAATATACCCGTCATTCAGGTATTTAAGGATGTTCTCTGTCTTGATTTCCAGAATACGGGCGCGGTTGTACAGGTCTTCCGTGTGAATCCCGGCCTGCTGCCCATTCAAGCTAATGGCCTTGTAGCCCATTGCATTAATCGCCATGGCCATCGCCGCAACAGAAACCATTTCTCCCGTTGCCAGTAGGGCATCATATTCACGCCCGCCCGGCGCATCACTCAATTGCTTTGCCAAGGATACCAGGTCGTCCGTGGAATCACCCATTGCAGAAATCACCGCAACCGTTCGGTAGCCTTTCTCATGCGTATCCACGATAATGCGGGCGACATTCTTAATCTTTTCGGCATCCGCCACCGAACTGCCGCCAAACTTTTGGACGATAATCGGAGATTCACTGGGCACGGCGCTGATATCCTTTTCAAATGCTATTCAGTCAGGCATCCTCTGCTTTAAACCCGCAACCTGAGATAAATTGCATGGAAGGCCTTTCCGACAGATACAATAACAGGGCGGTGGTGTCTAGGCAAGTGCGGAGCGCTTGGCGCAATGCGTGTTGAATGTCATAATGGATGGGGTTCACTCGTTGCCGTGTTTAGCTGAGGTCGGTCAATGCAGGTTGCACGTGAATTCAAACCGGGTTCAATTTATATCGGTCGGCTGCGGAAGGGGGCGGACATTATTCGCTCTATCGAAACGTTTTGCGCCGAAAAAAATATTCGCGCAGCCTGGGTCAACATCATCGGCGCACTGGATCGCGCAACGCTGAGCTATTACGATCAAAAAACGCACCAGTATTTCCACCGTTCCTTTGTGGGGGAATATGAAATCACCAGTTGCTCCGGCAATATTTCCATTCGAGACGGAAAACCCTTTGCGCATCTGCACATCACATTGTCAGATACGGATTTCAATGCCTTCGGCGGTCATCTCTGGCCAGATAGCGCATCCGTTTTCGCTGCCGAGTATGTCATTTTTGAGCTAGACAAAGAGCCTGAAGACGCCGACCTAGAACGCTGCCCGGATGCCGACACCGGACTTGCGCTCTGGAAATAACACAAAGCACAAATCGAGCATCTAA
>DATNQC010000326.1:0-14185 GCA_036702885.1 Oculatellaceae cyanobacterium
GAGTGGTCTGACTGCGGCGTATCGATTGTTTCGCTCTGGGCATCGTGTATTGGTGCTGGAAGCTTCCTCGCGGGCGGGTGGATTGATTCAAACGCTGGAGCAGGACGGCTTTATTGCCGAAGCCGGACCCAATACTTTTCCGTCTACGGCAAGCCACATACTGGAATTATGTCAGGAATTGAACTTGCAGCCCCAGGTGGCGCAGGCGGCGCATCGTCGCTATCTGTTTTTACAGGGGCGTTTGGTGGCGTTGCCGCATAATCCGCTGTCTTTTCTCACCTCACCTGTGTTGTCCTTTGCCGGAAAGCTCCGTTTGTTGCAGGAACCCTGGATTGCCAAAAGTGATGCCGAAGATTCCAGCGTGGCTGAATTTTTTACACGACGCTTGGGTGCGGAATCGGTTCAAAATCTGATCGATCCATTTATCAGCGGTATTTATGCAGGGGATATTCAGCGGTTGAGCTTACCAGCCGTTTTCCCAAAGTTGTGGGAGTGGGAACAGGCAACGGGAAGTATCCTCAAGGGGATGTTGCGGCAAGCCAAACAAAAGCGAGGGACTAAAGGTTCCCGGATGAAGCTTTTGAGCTTCCCTTGCGGTCTGCAAACGCTGACGGATGCCTTGGCGCGAGCGCTACCTATGGAAATGCTTCGGCTGAATGCCTCCGTTCGTCGGCTTGAGAGACATGCAGAAATGTATACCGTGCATTTGGCATCGGGCGAAACGCTCCATGCGCGTCGTCTGGTCTTGGCCACTCCGGCTTTTGTCAGTGCGGCATTGTTGGCGGATTTGGCCCCAACGGTCAGCCGGGAACTTGCTGATATTCCTTATCCATCGCTGACGGTGGTGCATACCGGTTTTCAGGCTCGCGAACTTCCGCACCCCCTGGATGGCTTTGGTTTTTTAATTCCCAGAAAGGAGAATGTTCCCTTGTTAGGGAGTATTTGGGCAAGCAGTCTGTTTCCCAATCGGGTTCCGCCGGGAAAAATTCTGCTGAGTAATTTTATAGGTGGTGCGCATGCCCCGGAATTGGCCCACGCACCGGCTGAGCATATTCAGCAACTCGTTGTGGAGAGTTTGGAAAAGGTGTTTAAGCCAAAAAGTAAGCTGAGCCCTGGCTTTTGCCGAGTTTTGTCCTATTCACAGGCCATTCCCCAATATAGCCTGGGTCACGTGTCGCGCGTCCGGAAAATTGAAGCGAAACTGAAACGGCTTCCCAACCTGACGCTTTGCGGGAACTACCTGCATGGGATTTCCCTGGAACATTGCGTTCAATGGGGCCTAAATGCCGTCAAAGATATTGGATGAGGGCAACGGCTGGTTGGTCGTTTTTTCGACTGCTGTTTTGAGCGCGTGTACCGTTCTTGCCAGTTCCTCTGTGACTGGTGCGCGAAAGCCCCGTGCCTCAAAGATTTTCAACACCGCGTCAAAATACTGAAGCATGTCCTTTCCCCCGGAGAAATTGTTCCAGTGATTTTCACGATGTTCAAGGTACTCCTGTAGTTGAGAGCGGGCATTATCCAGTTTATCGCAGGCGGCAATGAGTAAGACGGATGGCGGCGCTTCGTGCTTGAGATAGCGGAGATAGGCGCTTTTCCTCTGGAGCCAGGGTGGCCGCATTTCAGGAAATAAGGGCCCTTTTCCCGATAAAGACTGCCCCAGGCCTTTTATCAGTTGGGTTAGAAAGCCCTTTGTGGTTTGAAATAGGCCATGGTTTTGTCGGTATGCGCGCCACCACTGGATCATGCGTTTGTTCAGGGGTGCGGGTGGCTCCGTGAAACTATCACTACAGCCTTTCACCATTTCCGCAACTTTATCGCCAAAGCGTTGACGAATATCCTGCAGGGTGTACCATCCTCCCTGATCCTCCACGGCGTCATGCAGCCAAGCGGCAATGGCCGTATCTTCATCCCCGCCGTTACGTAGCACCAGGGCTGCTACGGATTGCAAATGGGCCACATAAGGCACCCGGCCATATTTGCGGACCTGATACCGATGCAGGCGTGCGGCATAGACCATCGCATCATTGTAGCGCTCCCCCAAAAGGGGCTTTTGCTCCAATGTTGCGCTGCCGAAAAAGATTTTGGGAGAATGATCGCTTGTGCGAACCCGCAATAGGGAAGGTGTAAATGTTAGACCCATGGAATGTCTCTTCTTGTATGCAGGCAGGTGTTAATGTTTTAGGTGTTTCCGTATTCCCGTTGGATGAAATCGATTTCCTTTGGGGATAAACCATAAAGTGCAAAAACCAGACTGTCTATTTGACGATGCAAATGACGGTTTTGCTCCCTCGAAGGCTCTGATTGTAGCATATTTGCCAAATGGTTGAGGTTAATCAGAAGTGAGGGTGAAGGGTTAACTGCTTGAGGAAAGCTGCATAGGACGTCTTTATCAATTTGTAAACGATCGCCTTTGCGCTTTTGCTGATAAAACCAAAAATGAGCTAGAGATGAATTAAGGATGGCTGTTAAGGTTTGGCTGGGCAACCGTTGACAGCGGATGCTATAAAAGCCTTCCCCCACATAGGCTGGATGTGATACGGCCGCAAAGCAGGGCTGAAAAACTTGTCGAAGACAGAGGATTTTTTCATCATCCTCAAACCAGATGGGGCGCCGGGCGCGATGCAGGCCATATGGGGCATGAGCAGAAGTGTTTTGAGCGGAGACGCTCTGAAGATGCCGGGCGAGATTGGGGAATTGTTCCGGGGCTGTTTCCAGCTGCTTGCGGTTTTCCGCATCCGTATAAATGAGCCAGTAATCCGGCTTGTAATTGGAAAATCCTGAAAATGACCTGAAACTGCCCGGCATAAAAAACGGGCGCAATAAGTTGCGTTCTGCCGGCGTGAGGTTCAGCCGATCCGCTTCGGTGTCCGTTAATAGGAAGACGCCGGCGATTTCCTGATCTGGGTGAGGTTCCTTTAAACGTCCTTGCGGCAAAATGATGCCCTGCTGAATCTCGTGGGGTTTTAATAACCGAGGGGCTTCTTCCAGCCGTGCGAGCAGGGTCATTATCGTTGGATTTCCAAAGATGAGTTTGCCTGAAAAGTTGTCCAATCGGTATTGGGCTGGTTGCAAGTTATGGGGTTGTAAATCCGCGGCACTGTTTGCCTCCCCAAAGGCCACTCCCCCGCCACGTATCATTCCAATTTGTGCTGGTGTCTTCTGCCAAATCAGCAGGGATGTATGGTGCCCCGGTGCGTTTTTGAAGATGCCGGTTTTTTTAAAACGCCAGAATTCCTGGAGGTTGCCGCTGGTCAGCAATCTTTGGCGGAGCGCTTGGGTGCTGGTGCGTTGCGTCCAATATTCCGGCAATACATACGCGATTTCACCACCGGCTTGGGTATGCTGGATGCCCCAAGCCAGAAAGGCGTCACACAAATCCATTTTGGCCTGGTAAAAGTGGTTCTGTTTCAGCGTTTGGAAGCGCCCGGATTGTTTTCGTACTTCAGAGATATAGGGTGGGTTTCCAACGATGAATGACCAGGCTGTAACACCCAGCGATTGAAACGTTTCCGGTAAAAGGGTATCCCCGGTAATGAGGGTTTTAATGGTGGCTGTTGATTGTGCAGCTAAATGGTAAAGCCATTGTTGCAGTTGAAGTTGTGTAATCTGCACGGCCACCGCATCAATATCCACGCCAAAGATCTGGTTTTGGAGGGTGGTTTTGAGCGCCTGGTTTTTTGCTTCCTGAGGTAGGTCGAGTTGTTCATAAAACTGGTGGAAAGCTTTTAAAGCCGCAACCAGAAACACACCGGTTCCGCAGGCCGGATCAATCACCAGAAGCTGCTGTGCTTGCTGGAGGGCTGCTTTTGGGGTGTCCTCGGCTTGCAAGATGCTCTGGAGCTTTTTCCCTATCGTTTGCTGGATGAGATATTCCGCAATGCGGGGAGGCGTGTAGAAGACGCCGTCTTGCGCTTGTCCCTGTTGACGCGCTTTGCGGGAGAGCCGTGCATAAATCTGTTCGTAAACGGCGAGCCACGCTTGAGGGTGTACGGTGGTTAATATCTCAATCCCTGGAAGCATTGCATGGAACATCGTGCTGTTAGAGCCGTTTGTTTTGTCATAGCGCTCCAACAATGCGTGCCATGCTTGCAGGGCCAAAGGTTGTTCGGTTATGGTCAGGCTCATCCCCGTATCATAGCGAATTGCATGGAGGAAGAAAAGCCGGTCTACCGCGAAGAAAAAATAAAAGGCAGGAACAGAGAGCGAGCGTTCCTACCCTAAAGAGAGCGCGTTTACACTTGAAAAATGACCCAAAACCTATGCCCCGGTAGATTCCTCATCCTTCATCGGAAACGCTGGAAGAGCACCACCTGGTTCGCAATGAGAGTGACGGTGCGAACGCCGATTCTTTGGGTGCCTGCCTGGTTGCGTTTCATCGTTTGTTTTTCCTCTTTCTCTCTACCGACTCCACTCATTTTCCCTATGTTAATGCTTTACTCGACTCAGACAATCTCCAAATACCTTCGACTAGATGTTTTCCAGACACAGTTCTGCGGTTTTAGAGGCTTTCGGCGTACCGAGAAAGCTTGCTCGGATTTCCTCAGCCACCTCATCGAAAATCTGTTGAATGGAAGGTGTCTTTTTTGGCACCGGGGCAACTGTGGTGATAAACCGTAACTCCCGGTAAACCAGAGCTTTTGCGCTGGGTGTATAAATCATGCCCTTCAGACTCCTTCTACCTCTCACCGGAACGAACGAACAGCTTTGTTTTGCTCGTTACCTATTGTTTGACTTCTCATCGACTACTTGTTCTATCAAAATAAAAACATTTTTTTAGAGTGAAAATGCCTGGCATGCGCAACGAAGTAATTTCTTGAATAGGAATCCATATAACTTGTATATCTATTTATGGTTTAAAGATATTTAAAGGATATGCTTTTAGGGTTTTTCAGGGGGCTTTGTATGGAATTGTTAACTTTACAATCAATAACGTGAAGGGAAAGCGCAGGCTGGATGCGCAGATCCATATGGATGAGGGCGTATCAGAGGATGGGCTGTCCTGCTTGGAGAATTATCCAGAATAAAAAACTTGTTCCCAAGGGCACTAGCGGAGCAGAATCATGTTGGGCAGCGCGTGCTGTTGTGTTGGAGGCATTGGAATGGTGAATCATACGAAGGAAGGGTTTGCAGAGGCGCTGATTGCCTGGTATGCCGAAAGTCATCGCGACTTGCCTTGGCGAAAGACCCGAAATCCCTACCATATCTGGTTGTCCGAAATAATGCTGCAACAAACGCAGGTTCAGACTGTGCTGGACTATTATCGCCGTTTCCTGGAGCGTTATCCCACGGTTCAGGATTTGGCCGCTGCGCCTTTGGATGACGTTTTAAAAAGCTGGGAAGGGCTGGGGTATTATGCTCGCTGCCGCAACCTGCATAAGGCCGCCCAGCAGATTGTCGCAGCGTATGGCGGGGAATTTCCTAAAGATATCAAGGCGGTTCAGGAGCTACCGGGCATCGGGCGCAGTACGGCCGGTGCGATTCTGACTTTTGCCTATGGTCAAAAACATCCATTGTTGGATGGGAACGTTAAACGTGTTTTAAGTCGACTGTTTGACCTTGATGAAGATATCGGGCAGACATCGACCATTAACCACTTGTGGGAGCTTTCGGAAGCCCTGTTGGTCCCGGCGACAGATTCCTTTTCCTATAATCAGGCCATCATGGAACTGGGTGCTACCGTCTGTTTACCGCAGAACCCTCGGTGCTTATTGTGCCCGGTTCAGGTGCATTGCGATGCGCAGGCAAAGGGCACCCAGCACGAGCGACCGGTTAAAAGCGCCAAAAAAGCAGTGCCTCATCATCATATTGCAGTGGGCGTGATTTGGCGCGATGGAAAAGTGTTGATTCAACAGCGCCCTGCAGAAGGTCTTTTGGGCGGCCTTTGGGAATTCCCCGGTGGGAAACGGGAGGAAGGGGAGACGCTTCAGGAGGCTGTTCTACGGGAAATCGAAGAAGAGTTGGGTATTCAGGTACAGGTGGGAGAGCTGATTACGAGCGTCAAGCATGCCTATACGCACTTTAAAATCACGCTGCATGCGTTCCATTGCGATTTTATGGCCGGTGAGCCGGAGCCCAAGGCTGCCCAAGCCTGGTGTTGGGTCAGCCCTGAGGAATTGTCCGGTTTTGCCTTCCCCAAGGCGAATAAAACGGTCCTGGAGCGGGTGGTATCCGAGTGGCGAAATTCTCAGCCTGTGGTAGAGGTTTAACTCCTCCGTTCGGCGTTTTTTTATTGTTCTGATTTGGAGAGCACAAAAATACAAATACATGTTTTTATATTTTTTAAAGGGGAAGCTATATAAAGGATGGATGGATGGTTAGATTTGGGCAACGTATTGAGGCGCTTGTTGCTAGGGCTGTAGCTCCTGTAGTGAAAGGGGCTACTAAAGGTGTTAGAGCAGCGGTCCAGCCAGACAGCTTTGAAAAAATGGGAGAGGCCGCTGGAAAAGGCTTGTTCAGTGGGCTGCGGGGTATTTAAAAACCTTTCCTCTGAGGATGTTAAGGCATTTGAAGAAGTTGGCAGAAGCGCCGGTAAAGGGGTATTTGGTGTTCTTCGAGGGCTTTCGGATACTTTCGCAAATATTTCAGCACGTGACCTCAATGCACTTCGGGCTGGTGGAGCCGGAGCTGGGCAGGGTGCTGCTGCATATTTTGGAGAAATGTTGCATAGCAGTGTTGGGCCGTCGATAGCACAAATGGTAAAAGGGATAAATGAAAGTGGCTTCCGGAAACAGTATTCAAAGTTGTATGGAAGTATTGCGGTATTGCCGATTGTGGCGTTTGGTATTAAGAAAGGAATGGATGTCGGCGCAACTGCCATTAAGAATCGAATCATGGGTTCGGCTCGCAGGGATTTGGAGCGCGGCTTCTATAAAATCGTGAAACCTAAAGATCTGCATCCGATTCCTCTGGAGCATCATATTGGTCATGCGTCTGCTAAAGAAGAACTCATGAATTTCATGAAACGGCTTGATACGCCTCACCTCAATGCTGCGTTAAATGCAAGGGATTCGCGTCGGCGTATGTCTAACGTTCTGCTGTATGGGCCGCCGGGAACGGGGAAAACCGATCTGGTTCGTATTTTGGCCAGTAACCTAGATAAGAAAAAGAAAACCATGTTTGTTTCGCTGGATGTGGAAAAACTCGTCCAGCTTGAAGATGGTACGGGAGCTAGAAATGTTCGCAAACTAGAAGAAATGATGAGAAAGTCTCGCGCGAAAAGGATTATTCTTGCCGTGGATGAAATTGACGGCTTGATAGCACGGACAGAAGCAAGTGCGAATAATCGACAGGCTACTACTGCTGTGTTGAAATTGATTGACGGTATCACGCCCATTAAAGGCAAGGAAATTATGGTTGTGGGCATGACGAACTATGTCAACAAGATGGATGATGCCTTGTTGAACCGCTTTAGGACAACCATATATATGGGGGCGCCGAGCCGGGAAGAAATGATCCAGATGTATCAGCTCTATTTCAAACAGAAAGGGCTTCAACTGCCGGATGACTTGGATTGGGACAAAATCGTCAAGGAATCCAAGGGCTTTACAGGACGTGTTATAGAGCAGACTACAATGAATCTCCAAGAAATGATGCTCAAGCGGGATATGGAGCTGGCAAAAGCCTTGGATCAGAAAATTCGGAAAAAAGGCCCTAAGGCTCTGGATGGTGCTGAACTGTCATTTACGCAAGCAGATCTATTAGAGGCGATAGCTAAAACAAGAAAACCCAAGCGAATTAAGGGAGATTACGATTTGGAGTCCTAATTTCCCAGCGGGTGGAGCAAGCCTCGCAAAAAGAAGTAGCTGCTGAGCAGGTCCAACCCCACGCCGAGTAGATACAACTCGATGGATAAGCCACTGCCCGAATGGGCGGCGCTTTCCAACACGGTGATTGCAGATTGCAGTGCTGCCTGGAAAGGGCTGCATAAGAGGCCAATGCCGGTAGCCGGTGCGAGCAGTAGGAGCCAGGGACGGTGGGCTTGGGAGCTATAACGAATGAGCCAACCGACGCCGACGCCAGAATATAGGCAACGAGCCAGAAGAGAATTGGAATGCCGAAAGGGCGAGGATTCCCAAACTCGACACAAGCCAGGGGAAAAGCCAGCCATACGCCAAGCCTGCTAAAAAGCTCAGGATGCTACTGAGGAGGGCTCGCAGCGTTTTTAGGTTTGAAGATTTGGGTGGGCCTGCGCAATTTTGACACTGTAGGCCGGACTCATCCATCCGCATGCAGGGCAGATGGGCAAGCCGTACTTCCGGCAGCGCAGCCGGCCAGACAGGCAGCGGCACGGTGTGGCTTCTGGAGCGGTTTCATCAAATGGCATGATTTCATTGTATCCTTTATAAAGGAGACGAGCCGGACAAGGCTCCATTTCCCGGTTCTAGTCTGCTTGGACGCTTGCGGTTTCCCAGTGGGTGGGTTTCAAGCTACAATAACAATATGTTTTTCTTTTTGGTCTGCTTTTTAATTGCCTTTTTGCTGCTGACAGGACATGCGCCGGACCAATACGGCTGGATGATGCTCATTGGCGTTAGCTGGCTTGCCGGCTATCTGGATTGTCGAAAGTTTGCCAAATCGGATCGTGAACGGGATCGGGTTTTGCCGCCGGATGCGCAGGAACCGCTTCCCGATGAGCGCTAGGATACGCATTAAGCAGACCGAATCTTTTCCGTACCGGTTGGGATAAAAACTGGAACCTGAGTCCATGAGCACTGAGTTGCTGCAACGGTTATCGCAAGAACTCCAGGAAAAGCTGGGGGCTCGCTTTGTGTTGTCCCGTCCGGAAGAACTGGCTGCTTATGAGTGCGACGGCTGTGTGTTGATCAAAAAACAGCCGGAACTGGTGGCGCTTCCTCGAACGACGGATGAGGTTGCGTTTGTTGTGAGTCGTTGTCGGGAATACGGCATTCCGTTTACGGCGAGGGGTGGCGGCACAGGGCTTTCGGGAGGCGCGCTGGCCATGCGGGGCGGTGTGCTGATTGGTCTGAACCGGATGAACCGTATCCTGGACATTGATTTGAATAACCTGACAGCAACCGTTGAGGTGGGTGTGGTGAACGCCCGCCTGAATGAGGCTTTGGCGCCGCATGGATTGTTTTACGCGCCAGATCCATCGTCGCAATCGGCTTGTACGATTGGTGGCAATATTGCGGAAAACGCAGGTGGCATCCACTGTATTAAATATGGCGTCACGTCCGATCATATCCTTGGGCTGGAAGTGGTGTTGCCGGATGGCACGGTAACCTGGCTGGGCGGGCAGAACCGGCGAAGCCAAGGGCCCAATCTGGTGAGTTTAATGGTGGGTTCAGAAGGCACCTTGGGGATTATCACCAAGGCAATTGTGCGTCTGACGCAAAAGCCGGATGTGACACGGGTTTATCTGGCTGCATTCGGGAGTCTTACGGATGCCGGCGCTGCCGTTGCGGCAATCATCAAGCAGGGGATTCAGCCGTCTGCTCTCGAATTTATGGATGCCTTCACCATCAAGGCGGTGAATGAAGCCTTTGACGTTGGTTTCCCCGAGCAAGCGGAGGCCGTGTTGCTGATTGAACTCGATGGGCATTTGCTTGCGGTGCAGGAGGCCGAGGCCAAGCTCAGATGGATTTTGGAACAGCATCATGCCGGGCAGCTCAAGGTTGGCAAGACGGAAGCAGAACGGCAGGCGCTCTGGAAGGCCAGAAAAGGAACGGTAGCGGCTTATGGGCGCTACTTGCCCGCGTTTTATTTGCATGACTGCGTGATTCCACGGAGCCAACTGGTGCCGGTGCTGAAGAAAATTCAGCAGGTGGCGGAGCGTTACCAATTGAGTATCGGCAACGTTTTTCATGCTGGAGATGGGAATTTGCATCCCAACATCCTGTTTGATCCTGATGACAAGGCGATGGTGGAACGTGCACTCAAGGGGGGCGAGGAAATCCTGCATGCTTGCCTTGCGGTAGGCGGCACCTTAAGTGGAGAGCATGGCATCGGTATTGAAAAGGCAGAGTATATGGGGCTTCAGTTTTCGGAAGCCTCGCTGGAAAAGATGAAGCTGGTCAAAAGCGTGTTTGATCCGGCAGGGCTGTCGAATCCCGAAAAAATCTTTCCGACGCGCAAAGGCTGCGGTGAAACCCGGCAAGGAATTGAAAACCCGATGTTGAGCCAGGCGGGGGTATGGGTGTGACGTTGCTGGCATTGCGTTCATTTGAAGATTTGCAGCGGCAGGGGCTTGCAGAAGCCATCTATATGTTTGGCAAGGATATCTGGCGTTTGAAGCCCAAGAGCGCATCGCAGGCGGCGCAGTTAATGGCCTGGGGACAAGAGCATGGAAAGCGTATGGCCTTGACCGTGCGGGATGCTGCGTTGATGAACGAACCGGTCTGGTTGGATTATGGGCAGCTCCGTCAGGTGCGCCGGCATGATGTGGATGACTTTGTCATTCAGGTTGAAACCGGCATCACCTTTGGCGCCTTGAGCGATTTGCTGGCAGAGCATTTACAGTGCTTTCCCCTGTTTTATCCGGCTGAAATGACCCTGGGTGAAATCGTTGCGTATGACTGGCCGTCTTTGCAGGCAGGCCTGAAGGGGTACCCGCGGGATTTTATCCTAAAAACGGAAATTGCTACGCCGGATGGAGAGTTGACGATCAGTGGTGCGGATGTGGTGAAGAACGTCACGGGCTACGATCTGCACAAATTTTATGCAGGCGCACGTCATGCCTTTGGGGTAATCACGGCGCTCACGCTAAAACTGGAGCCCATGCCAGCCAGTAGCAGGCACTGGGTCTATACAATGGACTCCCTGACGGCGGCGGCGGAATTGGCGGAAGCCATTGTGACGCGGCGGCTTCCTATTCGGGTGTGCGAGGTATACCAGGATCTGCGGGATTGGCGGGTTTTGGTGGAATCTGCTGGAGAACCCTCACTCTTGCTGGATTGCGAAACCGAGCTTTTAAGTTTGACGAAACCCCTGATGCCGCGGACTGTTAGCGAAAAGGCGGCGCAAGGCTTGATGCGGCAGCTTCAGCTTTGGCCTTCTGAACACCTTGTGGTGGAACTGGCGGTGCCACCCTCCTGCTGTCTGGAGTTGGCCTCGCATTTGGCGGGTCAGGGCTGGCTAATGGAATACGACGTCAGAATTCAGATGCGCCGTGCGGCTGGGCTGTTTTATCTGGTGGCGTTGCAGTTGCCCCTGGAACTACTGGATGCGCTGCAGGAAACAGTGCAGCGGCTGGGGGGCTTTTTGCAGATGATGCAATTGCCCTCCAAGCGATGGGGAGATGCCTCCCTGATGAACCTGCCGGCTGATCCGGTCGTCCGGAGCTTGCTCAAAACCTTGAAGGATCGCTATGATCCCAAGGGTGTGTTGTTTACGCCGAACATGCCGCTTTAAAGACTTCCAAGCGATGAATCTGATATGAAACCCACCAAGACCCCGACCCTGCAACTGGAACTGGATAAACTCAAGGCCTGCATCCATTGCGGGATGTGTTTGCCTGCTTGCCCAACCTATCAGGTGACGGGATCTGAGGCGGAGTCTCCGCGCGGGCGGCTGTATTTGATGAAAAAGTTGCTAGAGGGCGAAGTGTCACCGCAGTCGGTCCGTCCTCATCTGGAGCAATGCCTGGCGTGCCATGGCTGCGAAACGGTGTGTCCTTCCGGAGTGAAATACGGCTCCTTGTTGCTGGCTGCGCGGGAGGATTTTTCCCGGCAGGATTATCGGTTTTCCCGCTTTTTCAAGCGTTGGGTTTTTAAATCGGTTTTGCCGAACCATCGTCTGTTATTGTTGATGCGGCAAGGGCTTCGTTTGTACCAGAAAAGCGGTTTGCAGTGGCTGGTGCGAAAGCTGAGCCTGCTGAAGCCCATCTCGACCTTGGCGCACCAGGAGTCTTTACTGCCGAAGATTCCGAGTCATCGTCCGTTGCATGCTGGGTTGTCTTTCGGGAACCCCTCGGATGAGCCAGTGGTGCTGCTGTTGGGCTGCGTAATGGATGCGCTGTATAACCCGATCCATTGGGACACGATTGAAGTGTTGGTGGCAAATGGTTATTACGTGCGAATTCCGGAGCAGGTATGCTGTGGTGCATTGGCGCATCATGCGGGCGAAACGGACATTACACGTCGTCTGGCGCGGCAGAATATTGATCTCATGCTGAAAGATCATCCGCAGTGGCTGGTGGTGAATTCTGCCGGCTGTGGTTCCACCATGAAGGAGTATGGACATTTGTTGGCGGATGACCCACTATACGGTGCCAAGGCAGCGCATTTTGCAGCCAAAGTGATTGATGTTATGGACTTATTGGCGCGCAAGCCGTTGGCTCCCATGCCGACCCCGGTTCATGAAACCGTGACCTATCATGCGGCTTGCCATCTGTACCACGTGCAAAAAGTTCGGGAGCAGCCGATTGCGTTACTTAAGCAAGTGCCAGGCTTAACGCTGGTGCCGCTGATGGATGCGGAGGCTTGCTGCGGCAGTGCGGGTATTTATAATCTGGAGCAGCCGGAGTTAAGCCAGGATATTCTGGCTGAAAAAATGAGTTGCATCCGTGAAGTGTGTGAAACTCAGGGCGTTGGCACGGTGGCGACCGGTAATCCGGGCTGTATGCTGCAACTGGAAAAAGGCGTGCGAGACACGGGCTTACCCCTGAACGTTCAACATCCCATTTCTATCCTGGCCAGAGCCTACCGGACGGAGAAAACATGAAGCCAGGATTGCGCGTTGGGGATACTCAGGAAATCACTGTGACGGTGGATGCCCAGTCTCAGGCCAAACTGCTGGGGGGACCGATTCATCCGCTATACGGTACGGCCGGTATGATCGCTCACATGGAATGGGCAGCTCGTCAGCATATTCTGCCCTACCTGGAAGAAGGGGAGGAAGGCGTTGGTTGCGAAGTGAATGTTCGTCATCTGGCGCCTGCACCCTTGGGGGTAACGGTTCGCATTCAGTCCGTGGTGAAGGAATTGCCGCCTCAGCGGGTGGTCAGCCAGGTGCGCGCTTGGTGGAACGATGTTTTGATTGGCGAAGGGACGCTTGTTCAAGCGGTGGTGCATCGAGAGAAGCTCTATGCCTGCCTGGAAAGCGTTCAGAATGATCCCGAAGCGATGACGGCCCAGTTAACGGATGAGCGGGGACAAGCACGGTTTTCATTACGCGCCTTGCGCTGGGAGCATGACGTGATGGCCTGCACACGGTATGACGAATGGCTGATTTGCATGCTGCAAGCGGATTCCTTGCAACATGAGGGTGCATTTTTGCTGCGCTATGAAATGGAAGAATGGCAGCAAGCCTGTCTGGAAATGGTGGCAGGGCAACGAACGGAATATCGCTCGGATTTTCTGGAGCCTGTGCTTTCGGTAGGGATGCAGGCCAGTGGGCCGCAAAGGGTGCAGATGAGTCTTTCTATTCTGGTTGATGGACAATCCGTGACCTTGAATTTTCAGGTTTCACACCATGTGCTGGAACAATTTGCCACCGCGTTAAGGCAACAATTAGAAGCCTTTCCCAGCCTGCTATAAGCGCCTTTCACTCAGCAGCGCTTTATGGGACAATACATTTATCCAATGGGTTGGTTTGGGAGAATGTGTTGTGGGAAAAACCGTTGCAAAGCTGTTTGCGCTGTATAACGTTCCGGAAGCGGATCGTGCCCTGTTTGATCAGCAGTATTTTGAAACGCATATTCCACTCATTAAAAAAGTGCCGGGTTTACGCAGTATCGAAGTAGCCAAGAATCCGAAGAATTTGATGGGTGGTTACAGTCCCTATTATTTGGTGGCGACGTTGACCTTTGATGATATGGCGTCGTTAAAAGCCGGCTTGGCGTCCACGGAAGGGCAGGAAGCCGGTAATAACGTGATGAGTTTTGCTTCCAATTACATCACCATGCTGTCTTGTGAAGTGGACGTGACGGAAGGGACAACCATCGGCTAAGCCATTGGCGCTTTTTGGCGCTGTTTTGCGTTGAGGAGAGAAAGAGTTCTTATGACCGCTTCGGAACGGCATCCTGGTTTACAGTCCAAATCACCGGATGACTTTGGCTTTGAAACAATTCGGTATGAAAAATACCAGGGGCGGGCCAAAATTACGCTCAATCGTCCGGAAGTCTACAATGCTTTTAACTTTCAGATGTTTCGGGAAATGACCCGGGCGGTTGAAGATGCCTCCTGGGACGATGCGGTTGGGGTGTTAATTATTACCGGTGCGGGCG
>DATNQC010000180.1:0-3963 GCA_036702885.1 Oculatellaceae cyanobacterium
CATCGGGAAAGTTCGCCTGTCCGTCCCGGCGATTAACGAAAAGACGCGTCGCCCGGTTCTGGATGAGGACGGTCGCCCGATCATCCGCAAAATCCCGGTTCCCGGCCTGGATTTTGCCAAAAAGACCGTTCGCAATTACCCGCAGGGTAATCTGGCCGCGCATGTTTTGGGATATGTGAATGACGGCGCAGACGTCAGTTCCGGTGTGGAATCCACCGCTGCAAGCATTTTGAAGGCCAAACCGCAGGAACTGGAAAACAAGTTTCTGGACGGACGGGGCAATTGGGTGAATCTGGATAATGTGGATCCCCAGCACATGGTGTCGCTGCCCAAGGCCAAGGACGTGCAGCTCACCATTGATTCCCGCTTGCAATACGTGGCGGAACGCGAATTGGCCAAAGGGCTTGCGGAATCCAAAGCGCAGCGCGGCACGGTCATCATGATGGACCCACGCACCGGGGAAATTCTGGCCTTTGCGGTTCTCCCCACCTATCAGCCAGAAACCTTCTACAAGGCTCCCGCCCACGTGCTCAAGAACTGGGCCATCACCGACGTGTATCCGCCCGGCTCCACCTTCAAGATCCTGACTGTTGCAGCCGGCCTGGAAAGCGGCGTGATTAACGCAAACAGCAAAATTCTGGATACCGGCAAGATGAAAATCGGCGGCTGGACCATTACCAATTACGACTATGGCAAACGCGGTGCACCTGGCATGATTGATCTGGTGTACCTGCTGATGCACTCCAGCAACATTGCCAGCGCCAAAATCTCGCTGATGATTCCCTCGCACCAGCATTACGAAATGCTGCGCAGGATCGGCATTGGTCACAAAACCGGCATTGATTTGCCGGGAGAATCGGCAGGCATTATCATTCCACCGGAATCCTGGGATGAGTCCACCCATGCCTCCATCGGCTACGGCTACGGCATGGCCGCAACACCCATTCAAATGGCCTCTGCGGTGGCCGCCATCGCCAACGGCGGCATCTGGAATTCACCGCACATCATTAAAAATTCCCCGGTCACGCATCGGCGAATCTTCAGCGAAGCCACCTGTAGCACCCTCACGGACATTCTGGCCGCCAGTATCCGGGATGCGGAAACTTCCACCGTCCGGATTGAAGGCATGGAAGTCGCGGGCAAAACCGGAACTTCCCGCAAGCCCAACGCCACAGGCAAGGGTTACAGCACGGATCTGTACACCTCCTTTGTGGGCTTTTTCCCGGCCCAAGATCCCAAGGTTCTGATCATGGTGGTGGTGGACAGCCCCCGCGTGGCCGAGGCCTGGGGGAGCACGGTGGCAGGACCGATCTTCCGGGAAATCGCCAAAGAAACCATTAGTTACTTAGGGCTAAAGCCTGTTAAAATGACTATTAGGGAGCCTGCAAAGCCGGCAGCCGCCTTGGCGACACCTGCCCCCTGGGGGACGGGAAAACCCGAGCGGGCGGCATCTGTGGATAGGCTTTGACGCCCACTTGGATGTCACATGGTGAAAAGCGAGAATTGCGGCAATGAAACTGGCTGAGCTGTTCCGGCAGTTACCGGATGCAACAATTGAAACCCCGGACCTGTTTGAAAAAGCGTCCGAGCAGGAGGTGACAGGCATTACCAACGATTCCCGTCAGGCGAGTGCGGGAATGGTATTTGTTGCGCTGGGCGGCAGTCGTGCGGATGGACACCAGTTTCTAGACAATGCCGTCGCACAGGGCGCATCCGCTTTGGTCATTGAAGCCTCCCGCAAGAAAAGCATTCACCTGCCGCAAAATGTCGCCGTCGTTTCCGTACCGGACACCTGGAAGGCATTGGCTGAACTCAGCAGCGTCCTGCATGGCAAACCGGGTGGAACACTCCATTTGGTTGGCGTCACCGGCACCAACGGAAAAACTACGGTGACTCACCTCATCCAGCAAATTCTGGAAGATCGAAGCAAAAAAGTCGGCCTGATTGGCACGCTGGGCCGCAAAACCACGCAACAAAAAGCATACGATTCCACCGGACACACCACCCCCATGGCGCATGAGCTCCAGGAAATTCTGGCGGAAATGCGCGATGAGGGCAACGAATACGTGGTGATGGAAGTCAGCTCCCACGCGCTGGAGCAGCACCGCGTGGCCGCCTGCGACTTTGAAGTGGCTGTGCTGACCAATGTGACGCAGGATCACCTGGATTATCACAAAACGATGGAGCAGTACTGGAAAGCCAAGGCGCTTCTGTTCCGCAACCTGAAAACCGGCAACGCCAAACAGCGTGCGGCGGTCATCAATCTGGATTCCGACTACGCGCGGGAGTTTATCGCCGCCGTCCCGTCTGGCATAACGTTGTACACCTACGCGATTCACTCGCCAGATGCCAACGTGCGCATTGAAAATCCCGATTACAGCATCGCAGGCTCCTCGTTTACCGTCATCACGCCCGCGGGCAAGGAAAACGTCAAGCTCAAGCTGGGCGGGGAATTCAGCGTGTACAACGCGCTTGCAGCCATCGCTAGCGGATTGGCCTTGGGCGTGCCGCTTGCGGACTGCGTGAAGTCTGTCGAGCGGGTTCCCGGCATCCGCGGCCGGTTTGAGGTGGTGTCCGAAAAGCCTTACGTGATTGTGGATTACGCACACACACCGGATGGTCTTGAAAACGTGCTGAATGCGGCGCGTCGGGTCACACCGGCAGGCGGTCGGTTGATTGTCGTATTCGGCTGCGGCGGCGATCGCGACGCCACCAAGCGCCCCAAAATGGGCCGCATTGCCGAGCGCTTGGCGGATATTCTCGTCATCACCTCCGACAACCCGCGCACGGAAGATCCGCAGCAAATCATTACGGATATCATCACCGGCATCCAGCGTTTTGATTCCACCCGCATGGTAGTTAATGCCGACCGGGAGCAGGCCATTCACACGGCCATTGATATGGCGCAACCTGAAGACATCATTGTGGTGGCGGGCAAAGGTCACGAGGATTACCAGATTCTTGCCGATCGCACCATCCACTTTGACGATCGGGAGGTCGTGCAGAATTACGTCAAGCAGAAACGTGAACTGTCTTCGGTTTAGCGGATGCCGGAAGTAAACAAGATGCCTTTTTCGACGGACACTCTGGATAAACCGCTCGCGCTGAACCAGGCGACTCCGGTTCACTTTGTGGGCATCGGCGGGGTTGGCATGAGCGGACTCGCCAAAATTCTTGCGGAATCCGGTTTCCAAGTCAGCGGCTCCGATGTGGCGACAAACGCCTACACGCAGCAGGTGGCTGATGCCGGCGCAACCATATACCAGGGCCATCGGGCCGAACAAGTGCCAGAAAGCGCCCAACTCATTGTTTCTTCCTCCATTGATCGCGCCAACCCGGAAATTGCCGCTGCCCTGGCGCGCGGACAGGAAATTCACCACCGCTCCGCCCTGTTGCGGGAAGTCCTGCAAGGCGAGCAAATGGGGCATACCACCACCATCGGTATTACCGGCACGCACGGAAAAACCACCATCACCGGCATGACAGGACTGGCGCTGCATTTGGCCGGCTGCGATCCCACCGTGGTGGTTGGTGGTAAAATGCCGCATCTCAAAACCAATGCCATTTACGGCCAAAGCCGAAGCGTCGCCGTGGCGGAGCTGGATGAGAGCGATGGAACGATTCTGCAATATCAACCCACGCTGTCTGTCGTGGCCAATCTGGAGCTGGATCATGCGGATCACTACACGGACGGCCTGCAAGGGGTTCTAAATACTTTCCGCAAGTACTTGAGTGCGCTCAAGCCGGGGAGCAAGGTGCTCTACAACGTGACCTGCCCCAATACCCGCGCTCTGCTGGAGGAAAATCCCTCCCACGTGGAAGCCATTCTGCTGGATCCAGAAAACACGCTACTCAGCAATGAGACACGCACCGTTTACCGGTTGGACAACGTGACATCCGCCGGGCGGGGTTGCTATCAGGCAGTCGTCTACCGGAATCAAACCCGGTTGGGTGAATTACAGC
>DATNQC010000331.1:0-6985 GCA_036702885.1 Oculatellaceae cyanobacterium
AAAATTGCCAGCGCGATCAACAACTCTGCCAATGTAAACCCTTGTCTGCAGACCTTCTGCGACATTTCTGTTGCTCCTTACTCCATATTTTTTATCGTTGCAAGACAGAAATTCTTAACCTCTAGTGAAAGCAAAACACCCCCGTGAGCCGGGGGCGTTTTTTATCAAAGATTGCGGACAGACTAGGAGCAACCTTCGGAATTGCCGCAATTATCGCACTTGTAGCAGGAACCATTCCGAATCGTGATGCTGCCGCAGCTGCTGCAGAAGGGCGCATCACCCATCATGCCGCGCAACTGCTCTGCCCGAAGCTGCGCCGTGGTCAGCTCCGTATCCACAACGGGCTTTGCAGCCGGTTTATCGGTTTTCAAAGGCAACTGCTTTTGGACAGGTTCCAACTCAGAGGCGCGCGTGCCTTCCGGTTTCACCTGCACAAAGTCCGTGCGACCCAGGTATTCCATACCCAACACCCGGAAGATAAGGTCTACCAAGGAGGTGCACTGTCTGACGTTGGGGTGATCCGTCATACCGGACGGTTCAAAGCGGGTGAACGTGAAGGAGTCCACAAATTTTTCCAGCGGCACGCCATACTGGAGGCCCAAGGAAACCGCCACGGCGAAGCAGTTCACCATACTGCGGTATGCAGCACCTTCCTTAAACATATCGATGAAGATTTCGCCCAGGCTGCCGTCTTCAAATTCACCTGTCCGTAAGTGGATTTTGTGCCCACTGACGGAAGTTTCCATCGTGAATCCGTTCCGCTTCCGCGGCAGTTGACGCTTTTCGCCCCATTTCAGCGTGGGAACATTTTCATCCTCTGCTTCCGACTCCGTTTGGGCGTCTGTTTTCGCCGAGCTGAGCGGTTGAGAGAATTTGGAGCCATCGCGGTAGAGGGCAACGCACTTCAGCCCCATCTTCCAGGCATCCACGTAAATCCGCTTGATATCTTCCACCGTGGCTTCATTCGGCAGGTTCACGGTTTTAGAAATCGCACCGGACAGGAAGGGCTGTGCTGCCGCCATGATTCTGATGTGCGCCATCGGATCAATGAAGCGTTTCCCGTTGCCGCACTTGTTGGCGCAATCGAACACCGCATAGTGTTCTTCCTTCAGGTGAGGCGCGCCTTCTACGGTTTGCGTGCCATTGACGTAGTTCACAATGGCGTTCACTTCCTCAGCACTCATGCCTTTCTGCTTGAGCGCCTCCGGCGTAATGGCAGCTGTCCACTCGTTGAAGTTGCCAGTCGCATTCACGCTGTCGTATGCGGCCTTAATCTCCTCCTTGCTGAAGCCCAGTTCCAGCAGGGTTGTTTCATTCGCAAACGGTGCGCCTTCCAGCGTACCCCGGCCCAGAATGTATTTGACGATATCGTCGACTTCTTCCGAGGAGTAGCCCAGTTTTTCCAAAGCGCGCGGCACGGACTGGTTCACAATCTTGAAGTACCCACCACCAGCCAGTTTTTTCCATTTCACCAGAGCGAAGTCAGGTTCAATACCGGTTGTGTCGCAATCCATGAGCAAGCCGATGGTGCCGGTCGGCGCCAATACGGTGGCTTGTGCGTTACGGTAACCGTACTTCTCGCCCAGTTCAACAGTTTCATCCCAGATTTTCTTGGCCGCATCCAGGAGATACTCCGGGCAGGCCTTGGCGTTAATGTCATAGACGGCAGCCCGGTGCTTGTTCATCACGCGCATCATGGAAGAGGCATTGGGCGCATATTTCGGGAAGGGGCCTTTCACAGCCGCCATTTCAGCGGATGTACGGTAAGCTTCCCCATTCATGATTGCCGTAATGGCCCCGGTGATAGCGTAACTTTCATCGCTATCGTACGGAATCCCGTTCACCATCAACAGCGTGCCGAGGTTGGCGTAGCCCAAGCCCAACGGACGATAGTCGTGGCTGTTTTGGGCAATCAGTTGGGTGGGATAGGAGGAGAAATCCACCAAAATTTCCTGAGCCGTGAAGAAGATCCGGCAGGCGTGACGGAAGCCTTCCACATTAAAGTTACCGTCTTCATCCAGGAACTTCAGCAAGTTAATAGAAGCTAGGTTGCAGGCGGTGTTATCCAGGAAGTGGTATTCCGAGCACGGGTTGGAACCGTAAATGCGATCCGTATTCAAGCAGGTGTTCCAGTCGTTGATGATGTCATCAAACTGAACGCCCGGATCCGCGCAAGCCCAAGCAGCTTCCGCGATCATCTGCATCAAATCGCGCGCTTCGTAGGTATCGACAATTTCGCCCGTGGTCCGCATGGTGGTATGCCATTTTTCACCTTTGAGATAGGCGTTCATGAACTTGTCGCTCAAGCGCACCGAGTTGTTGGAGTTTTGACCAGAAACCGTGTGATAGGCCTCTCCGTTAAAATCAGCGGAATAGCCTGCGTCAATGAGGACTTTAACCTTCTTTTCCTCTTTCTGCTTCCATTGGATAAAGTCCACGATTTCCGGGTGGTCCATATCCAAGCAGACCATTTTGGCAGCCCGGCGCGTAGTGCCACCGGACTTGGTCGCACCAGCGCCACGGTCCAGCACTTCCAAAAAAGACATCAAACCGCTGGAGGTTCCGCCACCAGATAGCTTTTCCTGGCGACCGCGGATTTTAGAGAAGTTCGTCCCGGTGCCGGAACCAAACTTAAACAGGCGGGCCTCATTCTTGAGCAAGTCAAAAATGCTCATCAAGTCGTCATCGACGGATTGAATAAAGCAAGCCGAGCACTGCGGGCGCTCATAGGAATTGGAGGTCATTTCCACCTGGCCCGTTTTTTCATTCCAAGCCCAGTTGCCGCCGCTGCCTTCCACGCCGTATTCGTCATACAGCCCGCAGTTGAACCAAACCGGCGAATTGAAGGCGCCTTTCTGCGTAATTAGCAAGTGGCTCAATTCCATTTCAAAGTTTTCAGCGTCTTCCGCGGTTGCAAAGTAACCAGCCTGCTCGCCCTTGGTGCGGATGGTATGCGCCAAACGGTAAACCACCTGTTTTACGCTGCGCTCGGAACCAGTGCCCGGAACACCAGCCTTACGGAAATACTTGGAAACCACAATATCGGTCGCCAATTGGGACCAGGATGCGGGCACTTCCACATCCTTCATCTCAAAAATGACCGTTCCATCCGGTTCCGTGATTTTAGAGGTGCGGTACTGATAGTCCAATTCGTCGAATGGATGTACTTCCGGACGTGTAAAATACCGCTTGATGGACAAGCCCGCACTGGGTAAAGGCGTTTTTTGCGCCTTCATGCTTCCTTTAGTTTTGGAGGACTTGACCTGACTATCAATAACGCTCATTGAAGCTCCCTATCTCCTTGTTAAAGTCCAGTATCAAAAACTTATTTACGCCAAACTCGTCACTCAAACTTCAAAAAACACCTCTGGCTCAACACGCAGCAAAAAGCCAGCGGGTCTTCCTCTTACCATCTATCCGGTTTTACCGGGAATCCGTATCGAAGCCGAAAGGCAATCTGATTAACAAAATCCCTGACGTTGTATCAACTTTGGCCAACCGCTTATAGTAACTCAACGGCTGCTGAGGAATTCTTTCCCGCTTTTTTAACAGCCCCATAACGACTGTAACGAGATGTCCAAAGCCCTAAATAAAGGATATCAGATCACTTTAACCTGTTATGGGTGTAACACTCGATCTTTTTACGGTTCTTCGTAAACCTTCTTTGGAGCAAGCGGTATCAGCCTAAAATTGTTTCAACAGCGAAAAAAACCGGACCTTACTCTCTTTAAGCCAGTTGCTGGGCAAGTCTGCCGCGTTCCGCGGCCCGAGCGTCGACATTGGCAGGACGCTCATAGTAACGGCAAAATGCAGCAGCCGCATCATAAGCTGTCGTCGCTTGTCTCAATTTATTCCCGGCATTGGATTCCGTATTTCTCAATTCCCAATCCACAAAACCCAATTGCTCGGTAAACGTCGCTTTGCGAATATCCGTGTTGCTCAAGCCATTTTCCCGGGCATACTTTGCAAAATTAGCCTGCCGTCCAGGATGCCATTGCGCAATACCATAGGCCTGGCCACCGTCACCCACAGCATTCGTTTTCAGGTTGCTTTCCTTGATCAGGTTCGCCACAATACCCACTGCCTGAGCATGCGTCCAGCCCTTTGATTCAAAGAACTTAATCGCATCTTGCGTATTACCAGGGCGAGCTTCTACACCATTCAAGCTAGTGCCACCAGTGCCCATCATGCCGTTCATGCCTGCACTTAAGAAGTTTTGGGGATCCGACATGATGCTTGCCAGCAGTTCCGGCAACCCCACCAAAACACTACTGATCATCGTGTTGACTTGAGACTGGAGCATCAAAAACGATTGGGAAATCCCCAAGAACGGAAGAGTTCCCGATGCCATATTTTGCATCTGATTATTCAGATTTGAAATCGTAGGAAGCGTGGAGCCGCTCCCCAGATTCAACGTTGGAAAATTGGTGCTGCTGGATTTTGTATCACCTGTAATCACCGGTGCAGCCAGCGCATTCATATCGAAGCTGGGCAGCAACGACGTTGTCGGTGTGGAAATTGCACCCAGTGCGTTCACATTGAGTGGGACGGATGGCATGAACATCTGCGGACCGCCCATCCCGGAATATAGAAACGGATTCATATCTACTGTTGTCACTCGACCACTCCGACCATATCAATGCTTGCACCGTATCAGTCAATACACTGACGGCAAAAATCAAACTCAGACTCGACTACAAAAATAAAAACAACAATAAGAAAAAGATTGCCTTCTGCTGTAAGAAAAGTAAACAGCGCCCTCTTGAACAGCCTCCATTTGCAGGCTCCCTCGCCTTCGATACGCCCCTAACTTACCGTGTAAAAACCGATTAAAAAATTTTCGCGTAGTCGTTCAAATAGTTGCTCAGTGCCTGGAAGAACGTGCTCAGCGTCAGCAACATGACTGCAATTCCAATTGCGGGCTTTAACGCAAAGCTCAACTGGAACACCGGCATCTGCTGGGCGGTCCGGTTGACAATCCCCAGCATGATGTCCACCGCCATCGTCACCACAATCACCGGCGAAATCAACTGCACCCCAATCAGCAACACATTGCCCGACAACGTCACCAAATAACTGATATCAATCACCCGCGTAATGGCAGGCTGCACCGCATGCAATGGAAACAGCTCAAGACTCCGCTTGAGCGCCAGAATCATCCACTGCACCCCACCCAGATAAATAAACAGCAACGTCACAATATACCCAAACAAAGCCTCCAGAATCATGCTTTGCCGCCCATTCGCCGGGTCCATAATCATCGCCGACGACAACCCAATCTGGTTATTCATCAGGTTCCCCGCCGAATACGCCGCTTGCAGAATCATATCCGCAATAAAGCCAATCAGCGCCCCGATCACCAGATTCAGCACCAACTGCAACAGGTACGACCCTTGCGCTCCCTGCCCCGCCCCACTCTGCGGCGCAACCACCCAAAACAACGTCCCCGTCAAAAATACCGCCACCGCAATCTTCACCGGCATCGGAATATTCTTGCGATTGAAAATCGGCCCCGTACTCGTAAATGCCAACATCCTCGCAAACAACAACAGCAAACTATCCAGCATGGGACCATACTGCTTGTGCAACAAAGCAAACGACTGCATCGCCGCATCAAACTGCATGTCGCCAACCTCTCGCGCTTTTGTACACGATAACCGTTGTTTTGGAAGATGCTCTTTCTGGTGCGTTGCCCCAGCCCCCACTGGAGGGCACCAGCACCCTCCAGACCTCCCAATCTAGAGATTTTCTTGGAGAGGGTCTCACCTTTTTCCTAAAGCCACCCCATTGGGCAAGGTTTCCAGGCCCTCTCCAAGAAAATCTCTGGACTACGGGGGAACCGGGGGGAACTTGTTTCCCCCGGCAGGGTGCGGGACAGCATCCCGCAAAGACATCCTTCAAAATAACAGTCGTCATGTGGCAAAAGCGCTAGTGTTTGGTGACAGCCATTTTTTCGGCGGGGCCGAGAGGGCTGCCGGCTGCCGGTTTGGCTTTGAGCTTCAGTTGGGTTGTCATGTTTTCCTGTTCGGGCATTTGCCAGCGTGCGGCAAAGTCTTTGAGCTTATCGGCATTGCCTGGCTTGGTTTGCAGTTGGAAGAATTCCCGTGCCCGCATTTGTCCGGGGGTTTGTCCCTTTTTGGGTGGCAGAATGAATTGTCCATCCTGGGGAATTTCATTAAAGGCGATGTGGAAGGATTCCCGAACGTAGTTTTCCAGCATGGTCATCATCAAGCCGCCACCTAGCAGTAAAACGGCGAACACACCCAGAATCTTGGGTGCGGCGGCAATGGTTTGCTCCTGCACTTGGGTCACGGCCTGTAAAATACCGACCACAAGACCAATGCTCGCTGCAATAAGCACTGCCGGCAAGGACAGCATGAGGCTCAGCATCATTCCGTTGCCCATATGCTGCATCATCAGTTCCATAGCACACTCCGCGCTTAGTTAAAGCTTTGCACCAAGCCGTTTACAATCAGGCTCCAGCCATCCACGGCGACAAAAATCAGGATTTTAAACGGCAGTGAAATGATGGTGGGAGATAGCATGAACATCCCCAGCGCCAGTAGGATATTTGCGACCACCAAATCCAACACGATAAAGGGGATAAAGATGATGAAGCCAATCTCAAACGCCGTGCGAAGCTCGCTGACCATATAGGCTGGTGCGACCTCCCAAAGCGTCAGATCTTTGGGCGATTGCGGCGGCTTACTGCGAGACATCTGTAGAAAGAAAGCCACATCGGACTGGCGTGTCTGCCGCATCATAAACTCTTTCAGCGGCCCGGAACCGGCTTCCATCACCTGAATCACATTACCGTTCCGTTTAAAAACCGGATCAATCTTCTGATACATTTCGCCAAAAACGGGCGCCATAGTGTACATGGTGAGCACCAGCGCCATCCCGACCAGGACGATTGCCGGAGGGACCTGCTGCGTCCCCAATGCCGTTTTGAGAATTGAAAGCACAATAATGTAGCGCAGGAAGC
>DATNQC010000340.1:0-17424 GCA_036702885.1 Oculatellaceae cyanobacterium
GGGCAATAACAATGCCTATTGCCAGGATAACGAACTGAGCTGGCTGGATTGGAACATTTCTCCGGCCAATCAGGATTTTTACGAGTTTGTCCGCAAAGTCATCCGCATCCGCAAGGAAAATCCGGTGTTTCAACGGCGCAAATTCTTCCTGGGTGCAGCCAGCAAATCGACCCCTATCAAAGATGTCATCTGGTACAACGCCAAGGGTTCGGAAATGACCGAAAAGGATTGGCAAAATCCGAACCTGCTTTGGATTGGCGCCCTGTTGAATGGGGGAGCCATTGACGAAATGGACGAAAAAGGCAACCCTATCAGTGGTGATACCTTCCTGATTCTTTTAAATGGCTCGCCTCGTCCGGTCGCGTTTCAACTACCGGGCATTACACCAAATGCAAGCTGGGAGCTGGTGCTTGACACTACCGAAGAGCAAGAGGAAGGCGCTTCATTCAAAGCGGGAGACACCTATCGGCTTTTCGGTCGCAGCCTGTCCCTGTTGCGTCTAAAACAACCGGCCTAACCAGTTTTCCAAAACTTCATATACTCAAATATTTGTCGCCGTCAGGCAGTGTTGGGAGGCATTTTTGCTCGCGTTGAATGCGGCAACAAACAAATCCAGCCCAGCTGGCCTGGAGTAAGTTATTGAGCTTATTGCCATCCTTATCCAATTAAAAACCAGATAAACGTGTTGCATCTTCACCAATTTCTGATAAGTCTGAGACGCGTCTTCAACAATTTTTGACGTTCGTGTCAAACAATATAAAAAACGCCTTGTTCTGCCGAACAAACTCTATCAAGATCGTAACACCAGGGTGATGTTTCTTTGGGCTGGGTGTTTCCCGAATTAATCTGGCACAATTAAACAATAAATGATTAAAATCCTAATGTTTAAATATCTCATCAAACTGATTAACCAATTTGATCAAGGTGTAGTATTTCTCTTTTCAGTTTCTTTATCAATATTAATCTGATACATGGCCATGGTCAGCGCCCAAAAGCCTAAGTTCAAGGAAGTGTTTAAGCCAAGTCGGTAGTGACACTGGAGCAGCCGTCATCATCCCCCATCTCAACGACAAGACTCAACTTATCAAAAAAAAATAGATCAATATGCCCAACTGTCTATTTTTGATAACATTGAAAAAATTTGCGTCATTGAGCGAGAGAACTATTCCAAAATTTTGCGAGGAACGCCTTTCCCCTTATAATACAACCGTTGACCAGGAGATGACCATGCCCAGCACCATTAAACTTCATCGAGTATTCCGCGCGCCCGCTGAACGGGTTTATCGGGCTTTTCTGGATGCCGGCGCAATAGTGAAATGGCTGCCACCCAACGGCTTTACAGCCAAGGTTCACCACATGGATGCTAAAGTGGGTGGGGCCTTCAAAATGTCATTCACCAATTTCACTACTGGCAACAGCCACGCGTTTAGTGGTGAATATCTTGAATTAACGCCCCATGAGCGCATTCGGTATACAGAGACATTTGAGGATCCCAACCTGCCTGGGGAAATGGAAGTCACAGTCCTTCTAAAACAGGTATCTTGCGGAACGGAAGTCAACATCACCGAAGCAGGCGTCCCGGACGTCATTCCGCCTGAAGCGTGTTATATGGGCTGGCAGGAATCCCTGATGCTCCTTGCTAATCTTGTTGAAGCGGAGATTCCGGATTAAGCATTATTCAAATGGGCATTTCATGAAAGGAGATGCATGAACATTTTTCTATGGCTACTTCAAGTTCTGCTAGCCTTGCATACTGCCGTAGGCGCTGTATGGAAATTTTCGTATTCCGCTGGACAAACCATGCCCTCGCTACAAGCGATTCCTGACTGGCTTTGGCAGGGATTGGGCGGTCTGGAACTCCTCCTGGCCCTGGATTTAATCCTGCCCGCGTTTAATAAACGCCTTGGCATTCTAGCGCCCATTGCAGCTATTTGTATTGCCATAGAAATGCTGTTTTTCTCCGCAATGCATCTTTTTGCAGGGGACTCAAATAACGAACCGCTGGTCTATTGGCTTGTCGTTGCTGCCATCTGCCTGCTTGTTGCTTATGGCCGATTTGTATTAAAGCCTTTCAACCAGCCTCACCGTCTCGGTTAGTAATATTTTTTCCATTTCTAAGAATGCAGAACAAAATGCCTCAAATAGAAACTACAACAGTTGGTTTTATCGGTCTTGGCGCGATGGGGGAACCCATGGCGCTAAATCTGGTCAAGGCAGGAATTCCCCTGCTGGTATGGAACCGCACCGCCGCAAAACGAGAACTCCTTGCAAAAGCTGGCGCCGAGACTGTAAAAGAACCCGCTGAAGTGTTTGCCCGTCGCAAGACAATTATTCTCATGCTGGCAAACGCGACCGTCATTGATACCGTGCTACAGCGAGGGACACCCGCTTTTTCTCAATGGCTTAAAGATCGCACCTTAATTAACATGGGCACGAACATGCCCGCTTATTCCAAAGCCTTGGCATTGGATGTTCTCGCCGCTGGCGGTCGCTACGTGGAAGCACCCGTATCTGGCTCCCGTAAGCCGGCAGAAGCGGGCCAACTGGTGGCAATGCTGGCTGGAGAACCGGCGGACATTGCCTCGGTGCGACCGATCCTGACGCCAATGTGCCGGGAGATTGTGGAATGTGGCCCAGTCCCCAATGCACTTTTGATGAAACTGGCTGTCAATATTTTTTTGATTACAACAATCACGGGTCTAGCCGAATCCATCCATTTTGCCGAACGGCAGGGACTTGATTTAAACAAGCTGGTGTCCATCTTGAATGCCGGGCAGATGGCAAGCGATATATCCCGTGTGAAAACAGCAAAGCTTTTAAATAACGACTTTTCAAAACAGGCTGGAATTACAGATGTTTTAGAGAATAACAGATTGATATTGGCAGCTGCCCGCGAAGCCGGACTGTCTTCTCCCCTGCTGGATGTTTGCCATGCTCTTTATACCGAAACGCAGGCAATGGGACTTGGAGACGCCGATATGATTGCCGTCATCCGAGCCTTTGAACAGCGAACCCTTCAGCAACCTAACGCAATCCAAACCTCACCCTCCAATTAAGCCGTTGTACGGATAAATATGGTTTCTTATTTCTAGATGGCACAAAAACGCAGCCATTTGTTTTTATGCCTATAAAAAGGGGAACAGGTAGGGACAACGATGAATATCGGCATTTTTTCAAATACTGGGGGACAGGCACCGTCTTCCAGCTTCCCTGGCTTTCCGAACGTCAATGATGGCGCGGATGCTTATATTCGGCAGTTATTGACTGAAACGCCCCAGGACCAGTTTTTCTCGAGTCTAGAGCAGCAGCAACAGAAAAGTGGTTCCAGCAATACATTGCTCAAGTGGGGTGCTGGCATTTTAACCGGGGTTCTGCTCTGGCAACTGCTGTTAAGACGCAAGGGCGGGGACTTTATTCGTCGAGGCATTGCGGCCGTACAACGCAAAAATCCGCTGGCCGTGGTTAAAAATAAGTCCTCGCAACTGGGTCACACGCTCCGCTCAATTGGAAGCCAGGCGAAAAGAGGGTTTAAAAACCTTGGCAGGCTTGCTCAACGCTTGAAGCTGTAAAAGCAGGCAGTACATAAGCCTATCTTTATTCTACGCTGAGTCAACTGCTGAATAGAGGTGGTATATAACCCTGATTATTGAAATTCCGTGGCGCTTAACAACTCAAAGGCGAATTTTCGGACTGTAAAATTGGCCGTGCCAAATTGCTGATCGATAATCGTTCCCCCTGTACCTTGAGGAATCTGCTCTACCCGCAAGGCATCTACAATCACCTGACGGACTTCGTTGGAATCATTCAATTCCGCACGGAAACAGTTCGGTTCACAAACCACCCTCAGCCTTGCGGACGGATTGACCGTATTGTAAGTCTTTGTGCCTCCAGCGGTATCTGTCCGGC
Source organism: Oculatellaceae cyanobacterium (assembly GCA_036702885.1). Classification (GTDB taxonomy): domain Bacteria; phylum Cyanobacteriota; class Vampirovibrionia; order Vampirovibrionales; family Vampirovibrionaceae; genus DATNQC01. The sequence continues at coordinate 3,907 of DATNQC010000340.1, forward strand.
TAAAGTTCCCGCCCACCAGCTGATAGGTTAATGTGTTGCCCGTGGGCATGCTCAGCACGAGTTGATTTCCGTTCACCTCAGCCTTATCCGCCGTGCGGATGTCATGACGGAGATCATCCACGATATTCAGGCCGACCGTTTGCGCTTCCTGGCTCAACTGCTGGGCCAGCTGCGCTTCCACACCGCTTTTAATCAGGGAACTAACGCCCACAGATAAAATGGAGAGAATCATCATACCCAATGCCATCTCCAGCAGGGATAACCCCTCGGAGCCCTGCCGAATCAACTCGCGACATTGGGACTTAACGCTTTTTGATAACGCCATTGTTTGGATCCACCATATAGTTCGGGAAGTTACTCAAGGATTTCAACCGAACGTCGCCGGATTGGAGCACTTCAAAAACCGCACCACGTTTGTCGCCGATAGTCATGCCAAATTGTCGATCGCCGGCCAAGCTGAACTTGACACCCTGATCCTTTCCGCTACCTTCCCCTACATTGGCCTGAATGGCCGTTAAAATGGCCAGAGCATCTTCTTTAGCCATATCGTAGGGCTTTTTGTCCATTCTGACAGCGCCTTGAGAGATCAGGGACTGCAAAGACGCCTGGGCCGACTGGACCATGCTTGCATCCCGCACCTCATCGGTATTTCCAAAGGAAACAACCGCAAATGCAGCCAAAATCAGGACGATCGCAATAACCATGGTCAACTCGACCAGGCTAAATCCCTGTTTCGAGGCATTAAGGCTCTTCAAGGACTTCATTGGACCGGACTCTCTTCCTTTGACATGACGTCGAGCTTCCAACAAAATATCGGCGGCTCAGGCGAGAACTTTAGCCCTCGCCTGTGGATCCAAATGGTGTTATCCACCTGAACAGCATTATAACGGATATTTCAGGCAGCCCCACAAGAGGTTTGCTTAAAATCGGGTTTGGTTTGAACAGTCCGCTTTGTTATCCCGAAACGAGCGTCAATGCCAACCAAGCGCTGCCGTATTCAAGGTCTTAAGGAAAAGCCCCCTGACTCGCGTAAGAGGGCTTATGCAGTCATCTGTGGTTATTTTCCAGTTCAATCGTGGCTTAATAGCTTTTTGAATTTAATTTAACCTTTCCGCGGAAAATCCAATAGACGCTCACCGTGTAAGCAATGACCAGAGGAACCGCCAACGCGGCAATCGTCAGCATAATCTGCAGCGTCTTTTGGGAGGATGCGGCATTATAGATATGCAACCCGTATTCAGGGTTGATGGAAGAAGGGAGGAGGAACGGGAAAACACCCAGCCCGAAGAGCGCCATCAGCAAGATAACATTGAGACATGAGCAAATAAACGCCCGACCGTCCCGTCCGTGGTAATATTCCCGCGGAATATTGGCAATCGCCAGCATGTTCAGCAAAGCCAGCACGAAAAACATCGGCTGTTCCCGCACATGCTCCGTCATACGGGGGACATACAGCAGGGTCGCCATTGTCGTCGTTACATAACAAATGACAAAAAAGGCAATGGTGTTTTTAATCCAATCGCGAATGCGATCATGCAGCTCTCCCTCGGTTTTCATCACCAGGTAAATGGAAGCGTGCATCATAAACATCGCCAATGTCGTCAGCCCGACCAGCAAGGCATACGGGTTCAGGAGAGACAAGAAATCGCCACGGAACTCATGATCCGCCCCTAGTGGCACGCCCAAGGCCACATTCCCCAAGGCAACGCCCAAGAGCAAGGAACTGGCAATGCTACTGATTGCAAAGCTGACATCCCACATCTGCCGCCACCAGGGCCATGGCTCCTTGCTACGGAACTCAATGGCCACCGCCCGAAAAATCAACATGACCAAAAGCAGCATAAACGGGATATAAAACCCTGAAAACGCGGATGCATAGACCTCCGGGAAGGCAGCAAACAGCGCACCACCGCCAGTGACCAGCCAGACTTCGTTCCCATCCCAGACAGGACCGATGGCATTCAGAAAAATACGGCGCTCTTCATCCTTTTTCACCAGCAAATGCAGCGCGCCGACGCCCAAATCAAAGCCGTCCAGCACCGCATAACCCGTGAGCAACAGGCCAACCAGGGCATACCAAATCACATTCAAGTCCAGCGCTTCAAAGAACATTGTAGACACCCTCCTGGCTTTCCCGGCTTAAACGTGGGTCTTCATGGGTTGGATCCCCCGGAACAAACACTGGGCCTTTCTGGATTTTCCGGTTCAGCAGGAACAGGAAGAGCACGAACAGCAACAGGTAGACCAGTGAAAACATAATGATTGATGCAATCACATGTTCAGCCGATACAACCGGTGAAATTCCTTCCGAAGTCCGCATAAGACCGTATACAATCCAGGGTTGACGACCGACTTCCGCCGTCCACCAACCAACCTGATTCGCGATTTGCGGCAGCAGCACCGAAACCACAAAAAGCCAGAGGACCAGTCGGTTTTCATACAGCTTTTTCCGCCACCACAGGAAAACGCCCAGCAGGCTAAGCCCGATTAGCGTCGCGCCAATCGCAATCATCAGGTGATACATCTGAAATGTAAAGGCCACCGGAGGGCGATCTTCTTTATGAAAGGCATCCAAGCCTGTCACCTTTGCGTTAAAGTCACCATAGGCCAGGAAACCCAAAGCACCGGGGATGGAAAGACCATGCGTTTTTTCGCGTTTTTCATCCACCCAGCCCACAATATGCAGATCAGCAGGTTCTTTACTGACAAAGTGACCTTCCATAGCGGCCAGTTTGGCAGGCTGATACTCCGCCACCACCAGGGCGGACGCATGACCGCTCACCAACTGGCCCAGGGAAGCGAGCAGCGCAACCACTAAACCAATGCGCATGCCCGCTTTGGCGACATCCAGGTGCTTGCCCCGGAGCAAATAGTAGGCGCTGACACTGAGCACCAAAAACGCACCCGCAAGCCATGCACCGCCAATGACGTGAATTAACCGTTCAACGGATGAAGGATTAAACACCATTGCCCAGAAGTCGGTGATTTCCGCCCGAGGAAAACCATTGTGCTGCACAATATGAAAGCCTGCAGGCGTTTGTTGCCAGGAATTGGCAATCACAATCCAGACAGCGCTAAAATGCGCACCTAATGCCACCATGACGGTTGAAAAGAAATGCATGAGCTTGCTGACGCGATCCCAGCCAAACACCAGAATCGCTAAAAAACCGGATTCCAAAAAAAATGCAAATAAACCTTCCGCAGCAAGCGCGCTGCCAAAAACGTCTCCCACAAAACGGGAATAATTCGACCAGTTGGTGCCAAACTGGAATTCCATCACAATCCCGGACACAACGCCAATCCCGAAAATCAGGGCAAAAATAGAGACCCAGAAGTGGGTCATATCGTGATAAATGCGCTTCCCGGTTTTAAGGTACATCCCTTCCATAATCACCAGCAAAAGGCCAAGCCCAATGCTAAATACCGGGAAAATATAATGGAACGAAACAGTCAGGGCAAACTGCAAGCGAGACAAAAACACGGCATCCAACATACGGATCCTCCGGATTGGTTAAGGTGAGAGAATTTGGAGTATTGCCAAAAAATAGTGTATTTGAATGCCGTTATCTTGTGGTAAGCGAATTCTCAACTTAACGCAACGAATTACGGCTGCGTTTATTGCGAAAAATCATATCCACTCTTGAAAAACCATACACTTCAATCGCTTTTTACACCTAAACCTTATATAGAAGAATCCCGCTTTTCTCTTCAAAAATCCCACCGCTTTTTGCGCAAAATAAAAATGAGTTGTTCAGATTCACTTCAGCCGATCACTCATCCTCGTCATTGGATAATTGAAGCGGGGCGTTTAACAGCACAATAGAATCGCTTTTCGCCTGCACAAGCAATTCCCCATAGCCCATCCAGCCGCACTCCTGGCAGCGTAATTGCATCCGGTTAGAAATTTTAACCAGCAATGCGGAATCACTAAGCTCTTCAATGTCCTGCTCGACAATGTTTGAGCATTCACATTGGGGGCATTGGCACATCATGCTTTCATTCCCTCGTACAGGCATGAGCAGTGTAAGCGTTTTTAAAGCCCAATACAATTACCGTAGCAGGGAATATTTAACCCATTTCAACAGTTTCCTTTTCGAGCAGACATTCATCCCACCCAAGCTCCGGTGTTTCATCAGGATGCCAGCCGCTTTCCCCGGCAAGCAGAACACATTGAAGTTCCGACATCAAGGCATTGAGACTTTTTTCTCCAAAGTGGACAACCCAACCGCCCTGTGGCGGATTCTGCCTGAGCCAACGGGAAATCAGACGCGCTTCCTCATATAGCTCTTTGGGAATACTGGTGACCAGTTTGCTTTTTTCGGCACGCCAAGTGCAAAGCCACTGCTTTAGAGAGTCCCAATCCGGCTGTTTCATCGAAAACGTCCGCCATTCCCGCGGCAAGCCGTGCAACACAACCAAAAGCCGGTAAGCATCAGGTTCTATGGCAGGAAGAACAATAATACAGTGATGGGCTTCGACCGCCTGAAGACGCTCCCAGTGTTTTTGTCGAAACTCATCAAGACTTTCCAACAGGTCATTCACAACCGCAGCCCGTTCAAACAAAAGGGCTTCCGCGTAAGCCTCCCGCTTTGACGTCAGCAGATCAACCGTATGGCAGGGCTTGCCGTCCATATAATCCAGAAAATCCTGTACATTCCCTTGATAGGCTTTTTCTTGGGTTTCACCGGCGCAGGGTCCGGCGCACATGCCAATCTGATAATGGGTGCAAGGGCTCAAATGGTGCCGTGCATACGTTTGAGCATCGCAGCTCCGCAAGGCAAACGCCCGGTTAATCGCATCAATCCGCATCTCCAAATCCGCTCGACTTGAAAACGGGCCGTAATAGACCGCCTCCGGGTCATCCATTTCCAGCGAGACCTCCACCCGTGGCGCGGGCTCCCCTAGGCTCACCTTGAGAAACAGCAGATGCTGAAAATGTTTCACCATTCGGTTGTAAAAAGGCTGATGCTGCTTAATCAGCCGAGCTTCCAGCAGAAGCGCCTCCAGCTCCGAGCCGGTGATTTCCGTTTCAATCGCCGTTACCTGCGTCATCAGCGCAAACACTTTGGGAGGCAGAGCAGATGGCTTCTGGAAGTAGCTCTTAAGACGGGTTCGAAGGTTCTTTGCCTTCCCAATATAAAGAATTTGCCCCTGGCGCCCCTTCATGAAGTACACGCCCGGCTGCGTCGGGTAGTTTTTAAGTTGTTTGCGATCAAACGGAAAGCGGGGTGGGGGCATAGTTCTTTCCTGCTAGCGTGTCTGTCGAGAACGTGACATCATTGATTGCCCGAAAGACTCATCAATCGCTGTTTCAATAGGGCTCAAGCAAGCTGAACAATTGCAGGCATTAATTAAATTGCATGCCTATTCCGGTTATAGCATAAATGGACCCGCTTCCCGTTGATAGACGTGACGCTAACAAGACAAATCATGCCTCTCGCGTACTGGTCACCCGTCAACTGCCGTGGTACAAAAAGGTTTACAGAGCATAAGGAGTCCCGCAATGGCAAGTGGCAGCCGTTACGTTTACGGCAGAAACAGTGTAAAGGCACTTTTGGACGCTTGTCCTGAGCGCGTGTTCAAGATTTTTGTTGCCGAGAACCTGAAGCCTGATAAACGCCTTCAGGCAATTCAGGATACGGCAAGAGACCATCGTATCCCCTTGCAGACGGTCCCGCGGGTCAAACTGGATCAAATGCTGAAAAGTTCATCAGAAACAACCGAGCCCGACACCGAAGCCCTCTCCCACCAGGGCATTGTGGCATCCGTTGCACCAAAAGCATTATTGAGCCTGGCTGAACTCCTGAAGCTCTGCAAGGATAAGCTCCCCACCGGCAAGTATCCGCGCCTGCTGATGCTGGACAGTGTGACCGATCCGCGCAATTTCGGGGCTATTTTACGTGTTGCAGATGCAGCAGGTATTGGCGGGGTCATCATTCCCAAACGGGATAGCGCAGGCTTTGGACCAGCAGTTTCCAAAACAGCCTCTGGGGCGGAGGAAACGGTGAACATCGCGGTGGTTTCCAACCTGAATCAGGCTATCCAGCAGCTAAAAGACAACGGCTTTTGGGTTGCCGGCGCCGCCAACGACGAAAAAGCGGTCAATTACTACCAACAGGACTATCAAATGCCCATTGCGCTGGTCATGGGCAGCGAGGGAAAGGGTTTGGCCGATCTGGTTCGCAAGAATTGCGACTTCCTGATTAAAATTCCCATGCACGGCACGGTGGATTCGCTGAATGTGGCCACCGCAACCGCCGTCCTACTGTTTGAGATGGTGAAATAACCCGTTAATTCCCCAAAGTACTGCTCTGCCAGTCCGCATGGGCCAACTCGATCAGGTTGAGGGCTTCATTCCGGTCCGCATACCCGCCAAATAAGAACGAGCCCGGCCCCTTGTACCCTTCAAACCACAGGCGCAGGATTTCCGCCGCTCCCGGATAGTGCAACAGCAGGTCCGCCATACTATTTACGCCCTGGAATGGTCCATCAGGCGACAATGCAATAACTTTTGTATCCATCTCCCCCCGCTCCTGGAGTTTGAGCGCACCAATCACTCGCACCGGGCAGATGGCCCCTCGTGGTTGCGCTGAGGACAGGATCAGTACATCCATCGGATCGCCATCCCCGCCTTTATCCCGGGAAAGCAGGGTTTGCGGGATGAAGCCGTAGTTCATGGGGTAGGGTAAAAAGTCGATAATCCGGGGTTTGCCGTCTTTGACGTCGTGGTAAAAGGCGCCGCTGCCAAAATCCGTCTGCCACTTTTCGAGTGTTCCGGCGGGTATTTCAACAACCGCCTGATAGCTCCCATCCGTCGTTTTGTAGGGGACATCTTGCACCACGTTCATCTTGGCCTGTCTCAAAAAAAATTCTACTTACAGAATTAGTATATAAGGGTTTAGAATAATTGAACGCATTGTCTACTTAGAGCAAAGTTGTTTGGCTACTGTTTATTGCGATTATTTTTCCAAACCTGCTTAGCTTTCTCCAAGGCATCAGGATTTGTATTTAATAAATGAACAAACTTATCTATAACGGCTTGACTATAACTGTGTGTCTTAGAAATAGCTTCATAATTATGATATCTACAATCTCCTTTTATTTTATACTTATAAATCAAGGCTTGAAACGAGCACCTGTTTAATTTAGTAGAATTTTTAGACACTTTTTGATTAATTAACTCAATTGCTTTAGATGCCCTATAAGGATGTGTTTTTTCAATAGGCGCTGCTTTTTCAATTATTACTGCATTTTGACTATCAGACTTGACAGATAGACAGATATCTCCATTTGATTCTTTCTTGGTAAGCACCAGTTTATAATCTATAGGAATAGCAAAATGATGACTAGCCAACACTTTCTCATCAGCCCTAAATTTCTTTAAAAATTGTTGTATTTTGCCTGAAGTATACTCCCCATACTCCTTTAAAATAAGAGGCTGGTTTAAATCTTCAGGTTCAACAACCAAACTCATAAGACCTAAGCTTTGTTCTGGAAATGGGCGCTCACCAGTATATAAAGTGTAATATTCTCGATAATTAATTACTGACGCTTGAAAGATTCTAGATAACTCAGATTGCAACTCCGGAATCAGCAAATGAATTGCTTGATCTCTAAGTTCAGAAATCAGTTCAATATTTTTTCTTACCGGGTTTTCCTCTGGAAAAATCCTATTAATAGTATCTCTTAAACTCAACGTATTATCTGATTTTGGATATAAAATTGCCTCAAGTCCTTTTTCAAAAATCAGTTACAACTTCAATAGAAGCTCCCAAGCATTTGCCATAAGGATACAAAACACTTCAACACGATTGTTCAATGTTAATCTATTATAGTTTTCAATGGCCAAACAAAAAGCATCTAAACTTCTTTGTCTTAAGTTTTTACCCCTCGGATCTAAAGCAGCATCAGAAAGCTTTATGCTTTTTTGGCTCATATGAGAGAAAAAGTCATTACTCGCTAGTTTTTGTATCCCTTGTGAAACAAAATGCCCATTTTCTTTTTCATAAACCAAATAATTTATCAAATATTTTGAAAAATAAGTACCAATAGTACTCACCGAATAGCCTGTAACGGCTGCGATTTCTTTTTTTGAAAATTGTTTCCCAGATTTTTCATATTCTCGAAGAAACTCTTCGAGCAGTTTTATCCTACGGCACTCTCTTTTTTAGTGTTCATTTTAATTTTTAAGCATGCACAGGTTATACATTACGCACTCTATTTTTCAATTGAGATAGCACCTAACCCGATAAATTTCCTATTACCACTTAAGGAATCCACGCTTTATAGTTTTAGTGTACCATATTAGTCAGTTTTTAACATTTCTGCATTACCTTCTCAACCCTGCCGCACCATCGCGATACCTACCAAAATCAAAACTGCAGCAAGAATTCGCATAGGAGTTGCCGCCTCGCCCAAAACCATCACACCTAACAAAAACGCAGCAACTGAACCAATGCCCGTCCAAACCGTATAGGCTGTACCCAGTGGCAAGGTTTTCATCGAAATCGACAGCAGTATGAAACTGGCAAGCACTGAAACAACCGTTACAACACTGTGGCAATATCACCTAATCATTGATTTGGAGCAGATTGAACACTGGTATTTCGTCTCAAACTTGTAGAATTTTCTAGATACTAAACATCATTAATCACTAACGACAAATACTGATAATAAAGCTACTGGTAAACCAGCAGAACTTTTTGTATCTAAATGCTCTACTTTTATTCCACGCTTACCTCAACCTAAAAAAACTAATCCATATCTTTTACTTTTTTGGAACATGAGCTGAAAAGCATCTTCACCAAGTTCGATCTATCTAGTAAGCAATGATGCCATGTTGACTCTTGATGCGTATGACCATATGACATCCTCTACGGTTCTATCAAAAAACCAAGCCCAATACCCTTCTCCCATTATAGGTTCGGAAGCAGGATGACATTCCCGGCATAGCATATGCAAATTTTGGACAGAATCATCATGACTATAAACTCTTGCCTGAATATGAGCTCTTTGTGTTGCTCCCCAGTTATAGCAGCCTGCAAAACAAAATCCCTGCTCTAAAAACTTTTCAGAAGATGGTAAACCCTTCTTTTTCCAAAGGTCAGTAGAAGCCCAATATAATCAAAAAATAGCTTTTTCTATTGGCACTTTCCGACATTGAGACATATGTTTTTAACAATCCCTCTCCACGTTTTACCGGATAAGAATTACAAAAATCTTTTCAGTGCAAAAAAAAGCACACCCCTGTGAATTGATTCTAAGAATAAATCTCCTCACAAAATATTCTTTTGAAGCTTCTCTCTTACCGCATACGCCCTATAGACTGTTTAAAATCTTAATAGTAAAAGCGCAGCTAAACCAACCTCTTTAAAGTCTCCACAGCTTAACAAAAGATAGCTATGGAAGACTTCGCTTTGCTACTCTTGGAATACATGGTGGGCCATCGGTGACTTGAACACCGGACCTCACCCTTATCAGGGGTGCGCTCTAACCAACTGAGCTAATGGCCCGTAGGAGCATTGCCAAGCAATGCGCTGTGTATGTACGATATCAGCCCCATAAGTGGATGTCAACTAGACGTGCGGGATTGAATTTGCAATCGCGTCCAACGGGATTTTGCCCAGTGTAGCCAACAGTCTAAAGGCAAACCGCATAGAAAAAGCCTATCGACACTGTAACTTTCTGAAACACATAGACTCTTTGCGCAAAGCCACACGAAGAATCGGGTACATACCGACGGCTTCCGCTGAACCTATGCCTATTGGTCAAACAGAACTCCTCAGGAGACTCTTTTCATCAGCCACGCCGCCAGAAAGCATCTTGCTTCTTCCCAACAAGCCTAGAAGTTGGCCGTCTGGCTCAACGCTTTCAGCCGCTCCTTGGCGTATTTGACGAAGTCATCCTCAGCTTCAGACAGACTGACGAACTTTTCAAACGCGGAGCGGGCACCTTTCGTGTCCTTGGCGGCATCCAAAGCAACACCGAGGGCATAATAGGCATCGCTGAAGTCAGGATTATGCTTCACCGCCTCCCGGTAGCTCTGAACCGCCAATGTCGGCTTCTTCTGGGCATCTAAAACCAAACCCTTGTAGTAATGCGCCATTGCATCCTGTGGATTGCTGGCCAGCACCTTGTTGACCGCAGTCAGGGCCAATGTGTAATTCTTGCTGTTATACGCCTCGATGGCCTTTTCCAGATCCTGCGAAGCCACCTGCTGGTTAATAGAAGCCAGCGCATCCTTGGCCTCAGGATAATCCGCCTTCAAGGATAACGCCTTTTGATACTCCGCTTTCGCCTTATCAAATGCCTTATCCTGATGGAACGCTGTACCTAAATAGTAGTGATAGTCGGCGTTGTTCGGCTCTTTGGCAATCGCTTTCTGGTATTGGGCAATCGCTTCCGGCAATTTCCCATCGGATTGCAGTGCAATACCGTATGCAGCCCGAATTTCCGGTGTATCCGCAATCTCTAAAGCCTTTCTGTAGGCATCCAGCGCTTCTGCCGTTTTACCAGCCTGCTGGAGACTGACCGCCTCCTGATACATCTTGTAACCAGCGCTGTTCGCCGCGTTTTTAGCTAGTTCCTTAAAGGTATCGTTGTTCGGCTCCAATGCTTGCGCCTTTGTAAAGGCGTTTACACTCTCTTCTTCCTTACCCTGAGCATGATAGACCGCACCCAGGTTAGCCCAGGCGCTGGCCAGGTTGGGATTCAACCGAATAGCCCGCTGATAATAAACCGCGGCGTTTTCCAGATCCTTCCGCTGGTGAAATTCCTCTCCAATCTGCGCCTGAATGGCGGCATCACTGGAGAAGCGTTCCGCATACTGCTTCAACCCGTTTGCCAAGCGAATCGGGTCCGTTTGCTGTTTCACCAGAGCAAACATCTTTTCTTTAGCGGCTTTATGGTTTGAGTCCAGTGAAAGCACCCGGTTATAAGCCTGCACTGCGGCATCCAGATTTCCCGATTCTTCTAACAAGGTAGCCTTGTAAAAGTTCGCCTGAATATGGTTAGGGTCCACCTGCAAGACCGTGTCGTATGCCTTTTGGGCTAATTCGTACTGTTTTTTTGCCTGAAACAGGGTTCCCATGTTCAAGCGAATCAACTTTTTCGTCTCAAAGGGCGTCTTGGGGTCTCGTTCGGCGAAATTCTCTGCAGCCGCATACTGCTGCTGCGCCTGATCGTACATTTTCTTTTTCTGATAGACGCTGCCCAGGTTGGCGTGGCCCAAAACGCTGGTCGGGTTGAACTTAATCTCATTGAGCCAGATCTTTTCCAGCATATTGAGTGCGCTCACGTTATTCGGGTTGATGGCCAACGCCTTGTCGAAATTCGCAACGGCTTTGTCCACCTCGCCAGTTTTATACTGGGCATTCCCCAACTGCACCAGCACTTCATCTTCTGCAAGCGTCCCCTTGGCGTTCGGCGCGGCACCGGCTCCTTCAGCCGCCATGGCATAGTAGATTTTGGACTTTTCCGGCAGGTTCACCACCGTAAACAGATCACCTAGGGCTTTGGCGGCCACCACATCCTTCTTGTCCAAGTCCAGCGCCATCCGGTATTCCACAATGGCTTCAGGAAACTTGCCCTGCATCCGCAACTGTTTGGCAAGTTCCAGGTGCTTGTTTTTATCCGCCGGATTAATACCCAGGTTCCGGTAGGCGATATTCAGGTTATCTTTCGCCACCTGGCGATTCTTTTCGTGGAGGGGCTTCCGCTCCTGCCCTTCAGGCCAAGCCGTTTCCAGGTAGAAATACGCCCGGCGATAGTCATTGGCGGCCTGTTCATCCTGTCGACCATGATCGTGGTAATAATTCCCGCGCTTCATATAGACCACGGCGAGATTATTGTAGACAACCGGAATGCTTTCCTCCGGCGCAATGGCTAACGCCTTTTCAAATTGCTCAATGGCCTGGGTCAATTGTCCTTTGTTGAAAAACGCCTGTGCCTGTTCGGAATACTTTGCGTACTCATCAATGCGATCGTCCTGATTGGCCGTGTCATCCTCAACCGGTATGTATCGCGTGGTTTGCGGCGGCGGTGCAGGAGGCGGAGAATAGGAATTATTCGGCAACGGCGCACCATAACTCCCTTGTGGTGGCCGGGCGCTCGGCTGCTGATAAACCGGTGGTGAATAGGACGGATAATTGGGATTCCTGCCATAGCCTGGTTGAGGAAAGCCCGGATAACCAGGAACTGGCATCCGGTAGGGAGAACCATACGAAGGATAGGAAGGATAGCCTGAATAAACCTGTCCGTTTGCCCGTTCCAAAAAAACGGAACCTGAAAGAAGCGTTAACAGTGACAAACCGAGCGACAGGCCGCGCGCTCTGTTACGGAAAATCAGGTTCATGCGGCTCCACTTCTCCAACCGTCAATAACACCACTGTTACCCATCCGCATTCGGGATACTGCTTTTGATTCACACCCTTATGCCGGGCAAGTCCCAAGCTTGCATCAGGTTTTAGCACACGCAACTTGTGATGGACAACAAAAGATATTATACAGGCTAGGGGAAAGCCCTGGAAACCCGCCGATCGGTCAGGTTCTCTCGGAGTCAGGCTCAACCGAGCAGCTTTTCTGCCGCCTTTGCCTGCTCAACATCCAACGTTGTCACCCCACCTACTGTGTGCGTCCAATAGCGAATGATGAGCGTTTTCCAATTCAAGGTCAACTCAGGGTGATGATTGGCCGATTCGGCCTGTCGGGCAATCGCATTCAGCTTTTCCAGCGCCTCAAAATAACTGCCAGCCCGATATACCCGCTCCAAGGCGCTGTCTTTAAACTGCCACAACGCCAGTTCAGGAGACAGGCAGTCCAGTAATTCCGTTTCAGAAAGCAGCTTCATAAGCCGTTCCCCCGTCAATTCAATGTTGCATAAGCTGCTTTTTTGGCATTGTAGCGATATACCTGCACCTTTCCGTCCATTGATTTGATGCCGATATCGCCCCACCCCTCCGCACTGCGCGTGGAAAGAAGCTGAATCTGCTTGCCACGACCAAAAAAGATTTCCCGACCACCATTCACAATCGAAATATCCAGCATGCCATCCGAATGAACCGCATTCTGGATAATCTCCTCAGCAATGCCATCCCGGTTCAAATCCACCTGCCGAACAGCAAATGGCGGGGTTTCATCATTCTCTTCCAGATTGGTCGCCAACATGGCCACCGGCAGCGGCGGCGCGTCGGAAGAGGCAATCACATCGGACTTGCCGACAGGTACAGGAGGGCGTTGCTTCCTTCGTTGGCGCTGTTCGACCAATTTTTCGCTATCTGCTTCAAGCCGCTGGTTAAATGCCTTGTCTGCCGGCTCCTCACTGGGACGTTGTACGGCCTTTTCCTCCAAATACGGGTTGAGATAGCGATCCGTGCTGATACTATCGCTACTTTCGGAATATTCCCCGCTGCCACCGAAATAGCTGGCCAGCCAGTTACCAGTTTTCTCCCCAGGCTTGATAAGTTGCACCGTGCCGGTCAGGTTATCCCGCTCGTAGAATCCCCCTGCAACCTCGTGCGT
>DATNQC010000348.1:0-6273 GCA_036702885.1 Oculatellaceae cyanobacterium
AAAAAAGCCCCCATAAGGAGGCTGATGATGTCCAGTGTGGTCTTCCGTGCCTTAAACTCTCTTCCCTTTGTACCAGCGCTTTGCTAGCTCTACCGTGTTGTGGTAATAGGTAGCGATATCAGCAGGTCTTGCCGCGCGTAAGCTCCAGTCGCTCACTAGCTGCGGTTCAGGCTTGGCCTCCCCTGCTCTGATACGTCTGTGCCACGCTGGGTATTCTGCTTTGGGGATATCAATAAAGTCTGTGAAGTTCCCGTTTGGGTATTGCCCGCGCCACTGCATGAACTCTATGGGTCTGGTGACGTGAAACAAGAACTGAAATTCATACGCTGGCTTACTGGATGGGAGTCGATAGACTTTTGCCCGGTAAAACTTACCGCCAACCTTGATTTTAGCCAACGCGTGCGCCTCCCGTCTACGCCTGACAAATCTCTCAGCGGATCTACTGAGCGGAACCTACAGTTATCCCTAGTGCCATTGGCTTGCTTGTTTTTTCTTCCCCAAATATAAGACATAGATTTTTAAACGTCTAGCTCTGTCTTATCGTCTCTCAATGCAACACATGTTTTATTCCTCTTTTTCTTTAAAAATTAGTAGTTGACTTTCGTAGACGAAAGTAATAATATAAATACGAGGAAATCTGGGAAAATCGATATGGGGCGCTGAAAAGCTGCCCCTCTTGCCTGAAAGAAAGGGAATACTTGCCTTCCAAAAACCAGATGGGAGTATAAAAGATGACTGACCAACCAAAACGCAAGCGAGGCCGCCCGCCCGGACCGCCAAAACCTCCGAAAGAGCCTAAGCCAATGGGTAGACCCACCGTGTGGGATAAACGACACGGACCTTCTGAGGCTCATTCGATCAGGGCTCCAAAGGCATTTTTTGAATTCTGGGAGAATTTTGAATTCAGAAAAAAAATCTCTGATTTAATGCTTGACTTTCGTATACGAAAGTAATAATATAAATACATCGAAAGCAGCGGGGCCGAAACAAGCGCTCCAGATAGTTGAAAAGTTAACCTGTTTAGCCAAAAAAGTAAGGAGCGTCCACAATGATTGAAAAGGAACGAGTCTATAAATACAAATGCGACACGCACCTTTGGGATGAAGCCATCGAGGCCATGAACTCAGGAGAAAAAATCGAAATAGACATGGTTGTGCTGAGCGCCGGTTTACCCGGCGTTTTTCAAGAGCGCCTTATGCATATGTCTTATCGTATTTCCATGCAACACATGCAAAGTTCGAGCTATGTCCTGTAACTCCCGTTTTTTATTGCGTTAGGCGTTTCCGGTGGAGGTAAAGGGCTGGATACAGCGCCAGGCTTGAGACTTGGTTTGGAGGTAATGAGTTGTCGGCAGCTTGCTGCCAAGCTGCCTAAAAACAGCAGGAAACCTATGGGCAAAGAGAATGTATCCTACCAACGTCAAAATACTCACCACTACAAACGCCACCAGAAGACTTTTACTCAGCGCATACAGACAAAAACCACTGATAAGCAGCCCCAACAGGGCATTAAGCACCAAATAAACTTGCAAGGGTTGTGCAGACGGCCAATAGTCCCAGTTCAATCCGTTTTGACCCGAGATGGTATCAAACCAGTCATTGATATCATTAAGTGCTCGGATGCCATACATACACAAAACAAAATAAGCAGTAGCCAAGACAATCAGAAAGCCCAAAGCCAAATAAATCAAATCAAACTGTTGATTCGAAACATAAAATGCCAGCACGGCACCGTTCGTAATCACATAAAAGCCGCTAACTCGCATGGAAACATTCCAATAGAACTTATACAGTTCCATGACATGCTCATACTGCTTCAATAACTCTTCTCGAGATTTCTCTCTTCTATTCAACATTGAGCAAACAGACATATAACCGTAACTAAATTGATTAACTGATTGGAGTATCAAGCACTCAATTCCACCCTACAAAGGGAGCACAATAGAATCAAGACACATTACAAAGTTGAAAAATAGCAGGCTCTCATCTCTGCTAAGGTTGGTTTGAAAAGCCTTTCCGTATTAGAATAAGATAGAAACTGGGGGATGAGAGATGCCATATTTGTTGGTGGTTGGGCCTGAATTTTCCACTGAGCAACGCAAAATTATGGCGCAGGAATTAACGGATGGGCTGATGAACGCATTACAGCTACCGGAAGCCTGCCGAAATTGGGTTACCGTACAGTTTTTTTCGTATCACCCGGACCAAATCGCAGTGGGTGGGCGATTACTCTCCGAAATTGAAGAACGCAACTATTATTGCCTCTTTCAGGATATCCATTTGAGCGATGAGAAAAAAGAAAAAATTGTCACCCATATTTTTCCGCTGTTACTAGAGCTTCTTGGGCTCGACGCCTCCCAAGCAGAGCAAGTCAAAATGTTGTTTAACAATTGTGCGCCCGATGACGTGGTGATTGGTGGCTGTTTTTTGCATCGCCTGTTAGAAGAATCCGTTCTCCCAGTCACCAAATGGTAATCACTATTTTTTGGATGATTGAAGCTTTTCCAACGTTTGGCGATCGGATTCAAAGAGGAAGCGGATCTTTGCCCCAAGCCACCGCAACATTGGATTTTTGATGTACACGGCATGATAGGTTTGAGTGAATTCCGCACCCAGGTAGGCTTTAATTTCCGGACTCGTCCAACCCACAATCAACGTTTTCAAACCGTGTTTCAGGCAGTAATCCAGTTTATAAAACCAACTCAAGTAATAAAAGTTATGCTCTCTGGAATCCGGGTATTGGCACCCTATGTACTTTTCCACTAGGAAGTCCTGATAGGTAAAACACAAGCTAAAGCCAATGATTTTTTGCTCTGTTCGGAATACAAAAACAACGCCGTGATTATCCACACAACTCAGGACTTTCCGGAAGAATCCCAGGGTCAATTTATCAAAATGGATATAGCTGTTGTTATAAACTTTTAAATATAATACATATAAAAATTGAATCAAGTCTTCCGTCATTTCCGGTGAACCGGTGTGAATTTCCTGAACCGCCACCTTGGAAAACATTTTCAAACGACGTTTAATATTGCTGCGCCGGTTAGAGGACAGTCGCTTCAAATACTCATCCCGTGACGAAAAACAAATCGGCACATATCCCAATGCCTGACCGGAAAAGATCAGGAACCCCTGCTGTGCCAAATAAGCCATCAATGCTTCAGAAAAAGCGTTTTCACGTTCAGTCAGCAAAGGTGACTGTTTCGGGATGTCCTTCACGATCAAAAAGGGAGCGTCGACTCGCCGCAAGCCATCCATCCAGGCGGAATACAACGCTTCGGGCTGCGCCAAATTGGGTAGCAGTGCATATTCAGATACCGATGTTCCGACAAATAGGACATTAGGTTTGAGCAGCCTTTTAACAAAGCCCGGCAGCCAGGGATCGCATTGTTGACGAAGTTTTTTGACATTCTCAGACACCGTCGTAAAGAGATCCAAGGCGCATTGGAAGCCAAAGCAGGTTTCGCCATTGATATCAAAGCGCCAGGGTTGAAACTCTTCCGGCGGCTCCTGCATAAATGCCGCTATCAACTCCTCCGGCTCTAATTGGTTCATCCGTTGCGTGGTAATTGTCAGTGTCACTCAAAACGCTCCTGAACCGTCCGCTTGGCTTCACGCTTCTCTTCCGATGCACTCCCAACGATGGCCACCCCAAACGTAATCAAAGCTCCACCCAGCCACACTAGTAAACTGAGTTTTTCCGCAAAGAAACATTGTGCAGCCAGCATTGTTAACGGGTAGCTCAAACTGGCAACCGGATAGGCCAGGCTCAGCCGGGTTCGAGCCAGAATACTGGTCCATGTCCATAGTTGAAGTAGACTCAAAAGTAGCCCCAGCCAAAAGGTCGGCTGAAATACCAAATTGCCATAAAAGTTGTCTCCCACTGCGCTGTTGAGTTCCGTGACCTTGTTGCAAACCATGACGGCCACATCAATCAGCAGCAAAGCCAGCATCAACTTAAACGGAAAGCCCTTCATCCATTACATCCCCTGTTGTGCAATAAAAACCATGCCCAATACAATACAGGCAATGCCACCCCAATGCCGAACGTCAAGATGCTCCCCAAACAGGAAATGGCTTGCCAAGGACACTGTAATGTAGTTTGCAGAAATCAAGGGTACGGCAATGCCAAGCGGCAGCAACTCCAGCACGCGAAACCAGAAAAACAGTTCCACCAGATAACAGACGGCGCCTAAGATCAACCAACGCCATTTTTGCGCTTTAAGCCGACCCGACAAACTAAACGCGATTTGTTGGCAGGTTTCAAAAACGACACAACCGAACACTGCCGATATAACGGCAAAACTCATACAACTACTCCCATGTCAGTATTTATTGTCCACCAGCACCGCACTTCAGGCAAGCCCCACCACATCTGAACCGAGACGCTTACGTCCCATTTCACCACCTTAACCTGTAAACGTTATGGGAAAGCTGCCAGCAAGGCCGCTAGAAAGCACTTTCAATCAATTGAGCTGGAAAATCCGGCCTGGCTTGTAAACCATCCCGAGTAATCAGCAAATCTGCTATGGCCTCTGCAATTGGTAGCCCCGTCTTTTTCTGAACCCATAGCCATTGCCCACTGGGGTTAATTTCAAGAAATACGTATTCACCATCAGGTGTCAGAATCATATCAATACAACCAAATTCCAACCCCAGTTGCCGGACTAATTCAAAGCATTTTGCCTGGACTTCTGGAGTGTCAAGTAATTTTAATGATGGTTAGGGAACCATGAAGAATCGTTGCAAGGGTTTGCAATGGAAGGTAATGGGGTTACACATTAAGATACGGAAAAAACCTTTGATGATCCCCTTAATAACACCATGCCGACGGATTGCCTCACGTGTATATTCGGAACAGCTATACTCGCTCAATCCCTGTTGCTTGATGCCACAACCGAAGATTCCGGTTTCCTGTCGGCCGAGTCGGGCTGCCAGCTTGCTTTCTCTAGTCACCTTTTGATACCAGGCAATCATGCGATCGCAGACCTGCTGCCCCTTGCTCAGGGGAACGGGCGTTTCCACCTGGCATGTCGCTGTTTCTGAAGAAGCAGCTTGCGTCAGACCAAAGCGGATGACTTGCCCTTTAGATGCCGGCTTAGGTCCGCTTGAAACCTGCCCTATTCCATACAGAGCAGCACTTGGATAAGCAGGACAGACCAAGCTCATGATGATTTCCTAATAATAGGTTGGGGAAGCTGATGGTTTCGCCGTCGGCGGTGCCATCGGTGGTGTAGGTGGCGTCCAAGGCTGTTTTTTAGGGAAAAGTTTTGAACCCAGGTTGGAAAATAAAGTTTTCAGGTTTTTCCCACCAAACTTCAACAAGAGCAATGGCACTGCAACGATGAGCAGTGGTAGCGCACAGGCCGTTGCACAACAGGGTACGGAACAGACACCGCCATCTGCGAGCCCGAATTGAGGCGCCCGTGGCGCTTTTGATTGCCCTGCGGGAGATGCGCCAAATTGACCATAGCTGGCAGGGACTTGCCCAAAACTGATATTCTGCATGGGATTTGCTCCTTATCAAGAAGACATCAAACTGACCTTATAAAACCACCTCAAGATTTTTTGTGTCATCTCGTCATCGAAAGAGCAGGAAAATCGGACTCTAGCTCGCCACTTAAATGCTTCAACAGAAAAAATAAGGCGTATTGACTAAACAGAAGCTTTATTTCCCGACGCGGAAGCTGTGGATTGACAACTATCTTTTTCACAAGCAAATCCGGCGCTGAAGAATCCGTTGCCGCTTCTTTATTACAAGGAGTGCCAGAGCCACAAATTCCCACATAGGCAAGGCCTACAGGCTTTTCTGGAGAACCGCCCTTGGGTCCCGCAATCCCTGTGATGGACAGCCCGATATCGCAATGGCTTTGATTGCGTATTCCCCTCGCCATTTCCCCTGCCACTTCCGGACTCACTGCGCCATGCAGACGAAGCGTCTCTGGAGAAACCTCAATAAAACGGCTTTTCTCTGTATTTCCATAAGTCACCATATTAATAAAGGTAAAGGCGCTACTCCCTGGAACATCGGTTATCCGACTACTAATCAGCCCGCCCGTGCAAGATTCGGCAATCGAGAGACTGAGCGCTTTGCGAGCCAAAATTTCCGCCAAACGAGCCTCTATCGGCATTTCTCCTTCTCCCAGGTAGTATTTTCCGGCCCTTTCCAGAATCTGATGCTTCACCGGCTCAATTAACACAGCGGCTTTTTCATCACTTTCCGCCTTCGCGGAGATCCGGATACGAATTTCCCCTTGACCGACATACGGTGCGA
>DATNQC010000349.1:0-2421 GCA_036702885.1 Oculatellaceae cyanobacterium
TCCGACGGGCGGATATGGCATTGTATCGGGCCAAGCAAAAACGCGGTTCCTTTGTGATGTTTGATCCAAATATTGACCGACCCAAGCGACGGGCGACTCAACCGCGGCCTGTAGCTCAGCCAGAGGAAACCCCACCACCGCCGCAAAAGCCTGAACCTCCGCAGGGGAGCGATGCATAGGAAGTAAAGCGGCTTTTAGACCCTTTTGCGATTATAAGTTGTCGGTATCGGAAGGTTCTGGAGCAACGCGCTCAAAGACGTATTCGATTTCTACCGGAAGAGAAGGGGCATCAACCGGGACGCGTGCAAACGGTGCGGAACCGAAAATGGCCTGCAGCGCGGCCTTGTCTACAAGTTTGTTGCCGGAAGATTGTTTTAGCGTAGCGCTCAGCAGGCTGCCATCCCGATCGATCATCAGCAGCGCCACAGCGCGCTCGGAAGATGTTACACCTTCCGGCAGACGCCAGTTTTGCTGAATGCGGCTTTGAATTTGGTCCACATACTGAAGCATGGACTGTTCGCTATCCGTTTGAAGTTCCGGGCTGGTCCAGGAGACTCTTCCGGTAATCGGAGCCTGCGCGGACATATAGAACAGAGAGGCTCCCATCGCGGCGCCGTTGATAGGTTCGTTATACTTGACGACCGCTTCCCTCTTTTGGGGCGGAACGACCTGGTAACTTACCATTTGGAGGCTTTCCGGGGCGATTTTGAATTTGAATTCCAGTTGGCTTCCCTGCAAGGTGTCGGGGAATCTTCCAAAAGGCGCTTGTTGACGGATATAGCTCAGAGCGCGCTCTCCGGTGCCATGGTCATTTTCCGTGCCTTGCAGCTTGGTGCTGGCAATCGTTCCGTCTTCGTTCAGAACAAATGTGAGTAGCGTATTGGACACCATTTGCTCGTAGGCGGCAGGTTCCCAATGGGATTGCAGTTTACTGAACACGCGAGACACGTATTCATACGTGCTGTCTGCCTTGTAGCTGGATGCGGTGTTTTTTTGCTTTCCCCAGGCGGGAACCGGCGAAACGGCGCCCCCGGATAACAAGCCCAACACTAAGCTGAGTGTCAGAATCCGTTTCATGCTTAAACTCCCTTTTGTCACTTCCGGTTACCGCTGCAGGCAGCCTACCATAAAAAAACAGAACAGACAGATTTTGTGACAATGCTTGAACCGTTTGAGCAGGCTGGTTTGTGGCTCGGACTGTAAAAGATTCCTTCAAGCCTGTAAGAGCGCTCTGAACAAAAGAAATAGCTTCACCATCTGAGTGGCTGGATAGTATTTCGTAGCACGTAAACCACTATAAACAGCACGGCGCAATCCAACAACGCGTCTGCTTGAATAACTGACGCTTATTGTTGGGACAGCTTGCCTTTAAATTCTCGTAATGCCTGAATGATACGCTCGGAGGCATTGCCGTCGCCATAGGGATTGACGGCTTTAGCCATGCGCTGATAGGCATCCGGGTCATTCAGCAGACAGTCGGCTTCTGCCATAATCCGCTCATAATGAGGGCCAACCAGCTTGACAGTTCCCATTGAAACCGCTTCCGGTCGCTCCGTTTCATCCCGAAGCACCAGGACCGGCTTGCTAAGGGAGGGCGCTTCTTCCTGTACGCCGCCGGAGTCCGTCAAAATGATGTTGGAACGTTCCATCAACCGGCAGAATGGTTCATAATCCTGTGGTTCGATAAGATGAACCCGGGGAAGAGTCCCTAGCATTTTATGCACAGTACCCCGAACGTTGGGATTGGGGTGTACGGGAATCACCATTTCCACATCGTCGTATTTTTCGACGAGGGTTTGCAACGCCCGACAAATCTCATTCAAGGGCTGGCCGAAATTTTCCCGACGGTGGACGGTTACCAGAATCAGTCGTTTGTTGTCATCCAGAGTGACTGGCAAAGCGCCGTTCCGGTTTTCGCGATTGATTGTGTAAAACAGAGCGTCAATAACCGTGTTGCCGGTCAGGTAGATTTTTTCCTCAGGAACGCCGCACTTCAGCAGGTTTTGTTTAGAGCCTTCCGTCGGGGCGAAATACAATTCCGCAATGCTGTCAGTGACCACCCGATTGATTTCTTCCGGGAAAGGATAGTATTTGTCCCAGGTTCGCAAACCCGCTTCCACGTGTCCCACGGGAATTTTCAGGTAGAACGAAGCCAATGTCGCCGCCATGGTGGTGGTGGTGTCGCCATGGACCAGCACCACATCCGGTTTTTCCTCTTCCAGAACACGTTTCATGCCAAGCAGTACATTGGTGGTTATCTGGAATAGATCCTGATTGGGCATCATCAGGTTCAAGTCGTGGTCTGGCCGGATTTGGAACAGTTCCAGCACCTGGTCCAGCATTTCCCGATGTTGTGCGGTGACACAGACCCGGGAATCAAATTCATCCGGGTATCGGGACAAAGCGTGTACAACAGGGGCC
>DATNQC010000350.1:0-4145 GCA_036702885.1 Oculatellaceae cyanobacterium
CTTTCAGGCTTTGTAACTGTTGAAGTTGGTTGCAGCGCCGGAGTTGTTCCAGTAGCTGACGGGTTAAATGGGCAACCTTCTCCCGAAGCGCAGCACCCGACAAGTCCCCCAACCCAAGCGAATCTCCGAAAGATTCTGCGGTGAGGATGAGTTCTGCAAAGGCATCGCGCACATCAGGGGTTTCGAAATATAGATGATTCATTTTGTCAATCAAAGTTCCCAAGAAGCCGTCATCCGCTGAAGCTGGAGCGGTGTCTCCCGGCAAGCCGGCAAAGGTTGCGGACAAATCGTGCCAGATTTGCCGGTAAGTTGGAATGGAGAAGCTCATGGATTCCTGATCAACAACACTCATCATCACGGTTAGGCTTTCGGTGCTATAAAGCGCCAAACAAAGCAGATTTTTTTCTGCTGCGCTTTGTCGGGACGCCAACCCTTTCCTTAATTGAGAGAGGTTTTCCGTCAATAGGGGTTGATTTCTTTGTAATGAAGTCGGCGCATGTTTGGAAATTGCCTGATTTCGGCTAAAGTTGTTACGCTGCCCAAAGTTTGGATAATACAGCTTTCTCTGGCTTTGCTCATACCGCTTGACCTCAAGCAGCAGCGCTTCTTCCGATAACCCAACCTTTTCAGCATACTGCCGCAGGTATTCCAGGCGAACCGTATATCGCTGAATCGCAGCCAACACTGGCGTCAGCTTTTCAGCCGCCTGAATCCGTCCTTCCGGAGTACGAACATCCAGCCCTCGGATCGCCATATCCAGCTTGAATGCCAGGTATGGCCGAGCTTCCTTCAACAGTTCCCGGAATGCTTCGCCGCCCGCCTTTCCTTGCTGCCGGAGGAACTCATCCGGGTCCTTGCCGCCAGGCACCGTCAAAACCCTGACTTGTATATTCGTGGTTTCCAGGTAGTTCTCGATAAGCGCAATAGCGCTTAAAGCCGCTTTTAGGCCTGCCTCATCCGAATCAAATGCCAAATACACGGTTTCCGCACCAAAGCGCGTCAGCAGTTTCAGGTGACTCTCGGTCATTGCCGTTCCGCAAGAACCAACGGCTTCCGTAATGCCAGCCAGATGGGCCGTCATCACGTCAAAATACCCTTCCATCACAATCGCGGCTTTATTTTGCCGAATTGCATCCTTGGCTTGATACAACCCGTACAGCACCTGGCTCTTGTGATATACCATCGTCTCTGGAGAGTTCAGATATTTCGGCTTATCCTCATCAGAAAGCGCCCGGCCACCAAAGGCGACGACCTGCCCTTTTTCATTGTGAATCGGAATAATCAGTCGGTTCCGGAAACGATCATAATGTCCTTGCCCATATTCCCGGCTACTCGCCAAGCCGGCTTCCACTAGCAGATCCGGATTGGCGCGGACAAAGTCGAATTTTTCCTTGAGATAAGGCGTTAAATGCTCCCAGCCTTCCGGCGCATAGCCCACCTGGAAGCGTTCCAACGCTTGTCCCAGCATTTCGGCATCCGGATAGCGACTCAACAGGTAATTGGCCGCGGTTTGTCCCGCCGGCAAATCCAGTTGAGACTGGAACCACTGGGTAGCCGCCTGATTCAGTTCCAGAATTTTCTGTTTGGCATCCTTTTGCGCAGCGGCGGCTTCCGGATTCCGACCTTCATACAGGATTTCAATCCCCTGCTCCTGCGCCAACTCCCGGATGACTTCCCCGTATGTCTTGTTTTCAATGCGCATTAAAAAGCTCAGCGCATCCCCACCCACTCCGCAGGAAAAACATTTAAAGACGTTCTTTTCCCGGCTAACCTGCATGGACGGGTTTTTATCATTGTGGAAGGGGCATTTTCCGGTATAGTTACGACCCGATTTTTTCAAAATGACGTGCCGCTGCACGATATCAATGATATCGATTCCAGCTTTGACTCGCTCTGCTGCTTCCTGAAAGCTCAACTGGGTCATGTGAGCGCCTCCGCAGCCGCCAGAGCCGTTCGTAACGCAAACGGCTCATAAGAACCTGGTAGGAGATTATGCTTATACGCCTCAATGGCAAAGCGATCCGTCATGCCTGCAATATAATCCAACACCCGACGCTCCAAAGGCTCATCCTTGGGTAAATTGGGGCTTAGTGTTTTCGGATGCTCCATATAAAACTCGTACAGCGACTTCAGCAGGCGACGCACCTGCCCGGCCTGCTTCATCTGTGCCTCACACAGATAGATGTGTTCAAACATCCATTGCCGAAGAGCCATCATAGCTTCAAAACATTCGGAGGACATGGAAATCCGCGGGGTATCCGTCTCAAAGCTCGGCAAGCTATTGTGAACCAGATCCACCACCATTCGCTCCAAACGCTCCTGGCGGGTATTCCCCAAGACGGCCAAAACATCACGCGGCAGATCGGATTCCACCATCATCCCGGCCCGGCGCGCATCTTCCACATCATGGTGCAAGTAAGCCATGCGATCCGCCAATTCCACCACCTGGGCTTCCAGCGTCAAATATTGCGGCTTTGTCGCCGTGGTCCCCTCAATCCCATCCAGCACTTCAGCCGTCAGGTTCAGCTTTTCCAGCACCTTAGCAATGCGCAGGCTTTGTTGTTGATGGTGAAACCCATAAGGCGACAACTCGTTCAGGACACGTTCGCCTATATGCCCAAAAGGCGGATGCCCCAAGTCATGCCCCAGCGCAATGCTTTCGGTCAAATCTTCATTCAGACGCAACGCCCGGGCAATGGTCCGGGAAATCTGAGCCACTTCCAAACTGTGCGTGAGCCGGGTCCTGAAATGATCACCGGCAGGGGCGATAAATACCTGTGTTTTGTGCTTCAGACGACGAAACGCCTTGGAGTGGAGAATGCGATCCCGATCCCGCTGAAACGCAGTCCGAATTGAACACAGCGCCTCATCGACCTCACGCCCTCGCGTTTCCCCGCTGAGAGCTGCATATCGGTGCAGAATCTGTTTTTCCAGGGTTTCTGTCAGTTCCCGAACGTGCAGTCGCCCTAAGGACATGAGCCGCCTGCCTATCATGTCAACAACATAACCAACCCCATCAAAGGGCACTTATATTCGACCCAGGGCTTGCGTCTCAGCTCTCTTCTTCAACCCGTTCCTGCAATGACGGCGTAAAAAACAGCAATCCTGTAGAGCCATAGATTAACACACTTCCGCAAGTCCGTCCAAAATTTGTGAAGGGATGTTTATTCCCTTGAAATGGAAATGTTACACTCAAAAGCGTCTTGTCGTCGCAACCGTGGACCGATGCACCCAACATTACAAACGCTCCAGCGAAACATTATCGTCTCTGTCCAGGCCAGTCAGGGAGAACCCTTGGATACACCGGAAATTCTGTGCGCGTTAGCAGAATCAGCTTTAAACGGAGGCGCTAAAGGTCTACGGATGGCCCAAGCCTATAATATTCGGGCGTTTAAGGAAAAACACCCTCGGGTTCCGGTCATTGGCATTACCAAACCGCGGGTGATTCCCGAAAATGCATCCCAAATCGTGTATATTACACCCGGCTTTCAGGATGTTGCATCACTTGCCGCCCACTGTGAAATTGTGGCCTTGGATGCCACCGCCCGTCCGCGCCCGGGTGGAGAAACCCTGGAAAGCATTGTGGCGCAATGCCGCAAACAGTTCCCCAATCTGTTGCTGATGGCCGATGTCGCCACGCTGGAAGAAGGACTCGCAGCCGCGCAGCTTGGCTTTGATCTGATTGGCACAACATTATCCGGCTATACACAGGAGAGCGCCGCCAAAAAGCAGGGTGGTCCGGATTTCGAACTGCTCTCCGAATTGGTCCGACGCGTTCAAACCCCGGTCATTCTGGAAGGAAGAATCTGGGAGCCGGCCGAAGTTTCAAAAGCATTTCAACTGGGCGCATTCAGCGTTGTGATTGGTTCCGCCGTCACCCGTCCCCATGAAATTACCCGCCGGTTTGCGCAGGCAATCCCTTAACGCAATACCTGCCCTTTAATGCAAGTGCTCGTACATACTGAACAACGGCAAGTAAATTGAAAGCGCCACAAAGCCGACAACCACCCCAACCACAATCAGCATCACCGGCTCCATTAAAGAGGTCAAAACCCCGACCCGGTGGTTGATTTCCTCTTCCAGATAGTCGTAGGCCGCTTCCAGCATTTTTTCCAATTCCCCGGACTCTTCACCCGTGGAAATCA
>DATNQC010000353.1:0-2851 GCA_036702885.1 Oculatellaceae cyanobacterium
GATCAATCTGAACGCGGATATCACCACGGCAGCCGCCAACCTGAACACAACCATCACGGCAGGCACCTTCACCATCAACGGGGTGACGTTTGATACAACCGGTAAAACCCTGAACCAGTTGATTACCGAAATCAACAACAATACAGACGTCAAGGTTAGCGCCAATTTCAACCCCACCACCAACAAACTGGAGCTCACCTCCAAAATTTCAGGCAGCAATTATATTAGTCTGGCCGATGGCACCAGCAATTTCCTGTCTGCGATGGGATTGATTTCGGGCTCCAATATCACCGATTCCCAGACGTTGGGCAGCAATGCGGAATTTGTGCTCAACGGAGTCACCATGTATAGCGCCACCACCACCGTGGACGAAACCGTAACCGGGCTTAGCGGCGTCACGCTTAACCTACTCAAGGCGCAACCGGGCTCCACCGTCCAGATTACGCTAGAACAAGACTCTGATGCAGTGGTAGACGCGATTAATGATGTCATCAAAGCCTATAACGAGGCCATTGACTACATCGACCAGCAATTGGACGGCCAAAATAACGGGATTTTAGCGGGAGAAAACCGCCTCAAAACGTTGAGAAACCAGCTACGAACCCTCTTTGCATCTTCGGTTCCGGGCCTCTCAGGAACCGCCTATGACAGCTTGCAATCTATCGGTATTACCACCGGGGCGCCACAATCCGGTGGCTCTGTCGTCGTCAACAAGCATCTACAACTGGATGCCGAAAAATTCAAAGCGGCCTTGCAAGCCAGCCCAGACATCGTGGAACAGCTTTTCATCGCCAGAAACCTGGTGGATACGGATCCGGCCGATGAAGGGATGGATGGCATTTTCACCCAACTGGAGCACCTGCTAAGCGACAAAATATATAAAGATGCCAATGGGAACGATGCTTACGGCGCCTTGTATAATGGCGGCGATTCGGGTAGTGGACTTTTTTATACCTATTTTGACTCCGTTGCTGCCCGCATAAAGCGGCTCGATGAAAGCATCGATCGGGCAGAAGAGCGTCTGGAGAAAAAAGAGGCGCTTTTGAGAAAACAATTCATCGCCATGGACCAACTAATTGGCCAGTACCAGTCTCAAAGCAACGCAATTTTCAACCTGGTTAACCAATTAAGCGCCAAATAGCAAGACTGCATATTGACGCACGGAGTCAGCCAAGGCGTATTGTTTCCCGTTGCAATACGTGGGCTTGAAACGCATCTACGCATTGATTCACAAAGCCATGCCGCTTTATAACATAACATCGGCACGGCTCTGATATGCGCCTGTAAACAAAAACCGCTCGCTTCCTCACCGGATTGGTTCATCGAGACGGGGAGGCAATTTCGATCTGAAAATTGTTTTTTATAACTTACAAGAGTATTTCGGAACGAGCGACCGGGAAAGGAAAGCGGTTACAGATGACTGAGCTTGAAATGTCTTTGACGTTGGGTTTACTGAGCGAGCCGGAAAAGAACTTTGTCCGGATGGACACGATTCTGCAAACCGAAATCATGTATCTCAAGCATATCTTCCAAATTTCAAAGCATCAGCGGGACGAGCTCGGCAACCTCAACCCCGATTTATGGGCGGAACTGCTCCCCTGGCATAGTCTGAATTAACTTCAGCGGCACCAAAGGTTCATCAGTGGAAATAGCAGCCTGGCATCCGTCAGGCTGCTATTGGTTATAGGGCTTCCGCATCACTCAGCCGGACGTTGCTGGATAAAATATCGGCGCTCAGTTTCCCCATTTCGTAAATCAGGCGAATTTGACCAAGATTCCGGGTCACCTGGGCATTAATTAAGGCAGCTTTAGCCTTTTCCACTTCAATCTGGCCGTCCAGAACCTCTTTATGGCTAGTGAATCCGGCATCGTAACTCACCTGTAGCTGCCGCAAAAACTGATTTGCCAGTGCATAGCGCTGCTGTGCCAATACAAGCGCATTCTCTGCCAGGCGATAATCGGCAAACGCCTTCTCAGCAGTCGATTGAGCGGCACGGGTCGCCTTTTCAATCTCCAGATCCAGCTGTTTGAGTTCGGCCTCCCGCTTGTCCTTATCCACCCCGAAGGAGGCTTTTGCAATATTCGCCAAGGCATTGCGCTTCAAGGCCAGCTCTTGTAGCTCAGGCCGGTTTCCAATCGCCTTCAGCGCCTGCTCCAGCGTCAAATTCTCCGGCAGCAGGTTGAGCAAAGGAACATCCACATTTCCGCCGGTTTCCATCAAGTAGTCTTCCGGCACCAGAACTTCTTTGCCCGTCGCGCCCAGCTGGTTGGATAACAGCAGAGAAGCCGTGCGGTATAGATTATCCGCGGCCATATACTTTCCGTAGCGCTCCATAAGCGCCATTTGGGTTTGTGAAACTTCAAAGCTGGTGGTTTCTCCGGCAACAAAGCGCTGCTGATCGGCATTCAACTGGCTCCGCCCCTGCTCAATCCCTTGAAACATCAGGTATTTGTTCAGAAACGCCTGCACCAGATCAGCATGGAGTTGGGCGCTATCCAGTAATGCTTTTTGCTGAACTGCCTTAACGTGCCATTCTGCCGCTTTAACCGTATCTTCCGCCGCACTTTTCAGCTGGGCAATGCTGATGGGATTGATGAGGGTCATCAAATTCGGCTCCCGCAGCTCTTTACCCTGAGCCTCTGCAACTTTGATTTGCGCTTTCGCCTTTTTTACGTCAATGTTTCGCTCCAAAGTCTCCCGAAAGACTTTTTCCAAGGTGATTTTCCGGATCTCACCCACTGCCCCTTCCGGCATGACGGTCCACTTTAAACGCAGGATCTCCTGAATCACAGGCAACATATCGGAAGTAGCAACTTCCCGCTTTTGCAGCCGCCCGGTCAGCTTTTTATC
>DATNQC010000355.1:0-2912 GCA_036702885.1 Oculatellaceae cyanobacterium
CATCAATCCCAGCCCAATTCCGAATTGCTGTGAAACCTGCCTGAACATCATCATCACCCCGCCCCAAGGCAAACTGTCATCTCTAATCGAACAATGTCATTTTAACCTCAAAGATCAACCTGCCCAAGCAAGAGCCCGGAAACCTTTCGACTTCCGGGCTCTCAATTTTCATTCAGGGCGAAATTTCTAGTAACGGGACATGTAACGCTCGATTTCCCACGGCGTCACATCGGTTCGATAAGCATCCCATTCAATGGTTTTGGCTTTAATGTACTCATTAAAGATATGTTCGCCCAGGGCTTCCTTGGCAACCGCGCTTTGCTTCAGTTCTTCCAAAGCTTCATACAGGCTGCCGGGCAACGCCGGGATGTTCTGCACCTTGCGCTCATCGGCAGAGAGCTTGTAAATGTTGGCAGTTACCGGGTTTGGCGGATCAATTTTGTTTTTGACGCCATCCAAGCCAGCCAACAGCATCACGGCAAATGCCAGGTACGGGTTAGCTGACGGATCAGGCGAACGCAGTTCAACACGGGTTGCATTACCCCGTTTTGCTGGCACACGCAGCAGAGCGCTTCGGTTTGCCGCAGACCAGGCAATATACACCGGCGCTTCATAACCCGGCACCAGACGCTTATAGCTATTGACCAGCGGGTTGGTTACTGCCGTGATGCCACGGATGTTTTTCAGCAAACCACCGATAAAATGCAAGGAGGTTTGAGAAAGCTGATAATCGCCTTTTTCATCGTAGAAAGCATTCTTGCCTTCCAGACTCGCCAGAGACATGTTGCAGTGCATCCCCGAACCATTCACCCCAAAGACCGGCTTGGGCATGAAAGAGGCATGCAGACCGTGTTTCGCGGCAATCATCCGGGTGACAATTTTAACCGTGGTTACATTGTCAGCCTGGGAGAGTGCATCGGCATATTTAAAGTCAATTTCATGCTGGCCGCGGGCCACTTCGTGGTGATCGGCTTCCATTTCAAAACCCAGGCTTTCCAGCGTGTCAACGATTTCACCACGCACCAGTTCGCCCATATCATCGGGGCCAATATCGTAATAACCGGCTGAGTCATGGGTTTCCGTGGAAATGGTGCCATCCGGATTCCGCTTGAACAGGAAAAATTCCAACTCTGGCCCAATGTTAAAAGTAAAGCCCAGTTTTTGAGCCTCTTTGAGCACTCGTTTCAGATTGTTCCGGGGGCAACCTTCAAACGGCGTTCCGTCCGGGTTATAAATATCGCAGATAACACGTGCGGTCACCCGGCCGTTTTCGGTCCAGGGCATAATAGCAAACGTGCTGAGATCCGGATAGAAATACATATCGGAGGTTTCGATGGTCCGAAAACCTGCAATAGAAGAACCATCCAGCATGATTTCGTTATTCAAGGCCTTTTCAAGCTGGTCCACGTGAACGGACATGCTTTTCGGCATCCCGTGCATATCCACAAACTGTAGGCGCAACAGTTTGACTTTCTTTTCTTTGGCTTCTTTTACAATGTCCTGCACGGTACGGGTCGGCCGGTTAGTAGTCACCGGGATTTCTACGTTCGGCATATTATTTGGTTCCTTCTCTCGTCAACCCAAAATAACAGTAGGGATGGGGTTATTGTACAGAAAGCACTAACAACTTGCCAGAGCGAACCTTCTGGCTGAGCTACATTGTTGGAGTTCAAGCCCGTTAAAATGCCAGTTTTCGCCGGGTATCCGTCGCGACAGGAAAGGCTTGACTTTCGTAACGTTTATTACCTTCTTTCAACAGAACAGTTAGTGTTTTCTTATCCGGGCTTAACAAAATTTCCACCGATACTTTGGGTAACGCCGTCCGATCAACGGGTTGAATCGGGCTGGCCGGTTCATCGGCTACGGCTGAAACGTTAAATTCCAATACGGTCTGATGTTGCCGTGTGAGGGCAAGGGTGCGCTCCTGCGCTGATTGCTTCAGTTGCCTGACAAGATAATATCCCGGTTGCAGAATGCCCTGCTCCGTATGGATAGGAAAGGATAGTCGAAGCAAAGGATCCGGGTAGGCCGGCGGATCTTTGGGTCCCACGCGCACAATCTGCGCCTCAGTCGGAGGTTTTTGGTCTTTTTTCTCCTTTTTGTCACGCCGAAAAGGCCAAATTCCTTTCCGGGAGCCTTCCAGCTTTTGCAGATCCTGCCCAGTGGAGCCGGAAATGTTCCCGTTCTGGGGCAAAACAGGATTCACAACCGGTGGCCTCATCAAGGCTGGGTGAAACTCAATCGGGTCCGGCCAGTCATCGGTGTCAGCAGCTCTTCCGACAAGAGAAATCGACACAGCCAGCCACACCCCTAAACATCCAATTAAAGCCCCCCACTTCCCATGCCGATAGGAGGGAAGATTCCTTTCAAGCCAATAGCGCCTCACCATGTTCAAACTTGACCGGCAACAAATCATATTGACCATCAACAAATACATCTCCTACGTGATCAATATCCTGATTGTGGCCGCCTTGGTCGGTGTCATCGTATTTTGGGTTCAAACTCTGATTCTATCGGCCCAATAAGCGCCTTCCTCTGCATTGTATGCCGTTTTTCCCATGCTGCCATCCTGCAACTGCCTGAAGCTTGGTGAACTCCTGTTCCAGCCATGCCTGATTTCGGCCATTTGATGGATGCTGTCCTCTCCACCAAAAGCTTTCCATCCCTATCTCGCGAACACGTTCCTTGGCCCTAGGTTCAATCAGGTGCCTTGGTATTATAATGGCGGGTATCGTTTGTGGAAGGGGCGTTTTTTGCCCGGAAATGGGAGATTACCATGCTGGAGCTGCGTTTAATCCGTGAAAATCCTGAAGCCGTCAACCAGGCATTGAAACGCCGCAATCCGGATCTATCCATTAACGCCATCAGCCAGCTGGATGCTCAGCGCCTGGAGTTATTACGGGAAGAAGAAG
>DATNQC010000356.1:0-5199 GCA_036702885.1 Oculatellaceae cyanobacterium
GTAGAAGCGCAGCCCCAAGTTGCTTGCCAATAGAGCTTCCCGGTACGCAGGAAGCTCTATTGTTACTTGCTTACAGTGACTGTCTTTTGCTTGTTTAGCCGTCATAAGACAGCTTTGGAGCAGCTTTGCCGGTAATCTGGGACAGTTTTGGCAGGATTTCATTGCTATGCATCCGGTGGCCATTCGGACTAGCATAGCTCAGCCGCACGGTTCCCTGTTTATCCACGATATATAGCGACGGCCAGGCAATGCCTTTTTTCGATACATTCCCCACCCCAAACAGCTTGATAATCCGCTTGGAGTGATCCGGCACAACCGGATAGCTCAGGCCATGCTCTCCCACGGTCTGCATGGCGTGTGCGGCATCATCCGCGCTGATGGCGATGATCTCCGCATCCTGCTTTTTAAAATCGCTCAGGTGTTTTTGCAGGTTGGTCAACTGCTCACCGCATACCGAGCAAAAACTTCCCTGGTAGAAAACCAGCACTACGTTTTTCTTTCCACGATACGAAGACAACCGGATCGATTTTCCATTGACGGCCTGGGCGGAAAAATCAGGGGCTTTTCTTCCAGGTGGAATCAAATCCAGAAACTTATAGCCGTTAGTTTTGCTCAAGTCAGGAGACAAGGCGATTTCATTGTTAGTTTCCACGCTTTTTGCAGGAACAGCGCCAGCTTGCTGAACGGCAGGCGCTTCCGGTGTGCTTGCGGTTGCCCCCGACTGGGGTGAAACATTAGACAAGGCATAGACAATACTGATCGCGACAGCTGAAAATGCAAGAACCAGCCACACGTTTACCTTGTTTTTCATTGTTGCACCTCAATAACGGTTACTGCTCATACGGAAAGCGGTGGAGATGGCGGGAAAGTCCCCTACCCGAAATGCATCCGTTATTTTATTATAGTATCAGTCTGTATCAGGAATGTTCCCCTGTTTGGGCAACCTGAAGCAGACCAGACGAGGTTCATGTCCGGGCAGAGGGTATCCACCTGGTGTAAATCAAGCCCGTGTTTCGGTTAGTGTTTAGCAGTTAAAGTAGAGCGGGAATATTCATTGAGCACGCCTAGTCCGCATTATGACGCTCCCAGCCGGGAAATTTACCTGTTGGAAAATATTTCCATCCAAGGCAGGAAAACCGAACTACGCCAACTTTTAAAGCTTTTGAACCTTGCCAAGACTGGCCAGCCCAAAGCCGCCTTGATTACCGGAGATACCGGACTGGGAAAAACCGCATTATTGGATGCTTTCGTTGGGCTTGTCCGGGAAGGCGTCTATTGCCGGATTTTAAACCTCGGCACGGCCTCGTTTGATTCCGTCGAGGCACTGTATGTCGCCATCATTGAGGGCCTTCAAGCAGAAGCCAACGACATTCTGGATGAAGCCCTGGTGGCCGTCAATGGTATTACCCAGGAACTGGACCTGCATTGGGAACGGCAAGATCTGGTCCGCGCCATCGCGTTAGTCAAATTGCAGGAATCCATCGGCGGAAAGCATGCGGTGAGCCAGGAACAGCTTATGAAAGCCATCCGAAGCCAAGTGCCTGCCGTCAAAAAGCTCAAGCTCTCCGTGAACGAGAGCATTGAAAAGCTGGTGGATCTGATTGTGAACCCGTGGGTGATGGTGGCAACCTCGCTGCTCAATCCCATGAGCCCGCCGCTCCAGGAAGCTATCCGTCTGGCGGAAACGCTCAAGGCCGGACTGCCGGCAGACTCTCATTCCACGCCTCAGTTGCCTCCGCCACCAGAAGCAACACCAGAAAATACCTTACCTCCGCTGCCGGCATCCATCACGGAGGAAGCGAATCTTCCCGCGCCACAGGCAGAACCGGTCAGCACACCGGAGAATTTAAACCTTCCAGCCCCTACGAAAGAGGCTGCTTATAGCCCAGTGCTGGCCTCGTCGGAAGCTGTCCGAAGTGTTCTGCCCACACCAGGCATCAAGCATCCTTTAATCCCGCACTTGATGAATGTTTTCAACTTCATCAACTCGGCCATTGAAAACATTGACAGCGCCTTGCTCGTGGTTCTGGACGAATGGGACCGGATTCAGGGCAAACCAGCGCAACAGGCGCTCAAAGAGTTTTTGGCCGAGCTGTTGCACCAGATTCTGGAGCAGAAAAGCTATCACTTTATGATGGTCATGACTGCCCGCTCCAATGGCGAAAGCTACACACTGGGAGGTCCGCTATACAATCACTTCCGTACCAAGCTCCTGCTGGACGCCTTGCCGGATAGCGCATGTCGGAAACTGTTACGCCAGCCCCTGAAGGCCATTGGCGTGGATGTGGATGAAGAGGTTCACCGCCAGGCTTACGTGCTCAGCAAAGGCAATCCGTTCTGGCATCTCAAAATGGCGCAGTACATTGCGGAACGAGCAGAGAACAACCGGCTTCGCCATGTGGATATGTCCTTTTACGAAAAGCTGGGCGTGGATAAAGTGGAAAACATCCCGGAATTAGCCTATACACGCCTGAAACTGACCTTCCTGAATGACGAGGAATCCTTGCACAAGGTCATCGCAGCCCTGATCAAACTTTTTGGAGAGCGGCCATTCTCTGCCAATCAGGCCATTAAGGAGATCAGCACATCTCAGGGTTTTACGGATGGCTATGTGTTTGAAGTCTTGCGGGCCTTGTATCGGCACGATTTCATCCGTGAGGCCGCCATCACCCCGTTAACACCGCAGGATAGCGCCGATCCGCAAGCAGAAATGCCTCGTCGGAACCGTCGGCCCGACCCGCATTATGTCATTCACAGCCGCTACATCCTGGAATTTTTGCAGGACAAAACGCGGGCCATCGAAACGGATATCTCCACTGATGAAAAATTGATGTACCTCAAGAAAATCATTCCGCTTTCCGTCAAATCCGGCGAACTGGACCGGGAAAAAACAATGGAAGTGCTAGCGTTGAGTGACGCTATGAACCGGCCCGAAGTAGTGGAGTTCCTTGAAGAAACCTTCCTGGAAAACCTCAAGGATGATAAGCCTGTGGTCCGCGTAACCGCGCTGAACAACGTTGCATTGCTGGATTCCCAGCGGGCGCGAGAAGCCTTGTTTCGCTCCATGCGGGATGAGGATTCGATGGTTCGGGAGTATGCAGCCCGTAACCTTGCGCTGTTAGCACAAAAAACACACGACCAGGGGCTGAACACTCGAATTCTCGAAACCATGGCCCTGGCTGTGGATGATGAATCCGAAGCCGTGAGGGCGCAAGTCTACGGAACGCTTGCCAAATACAGGTGGCATCCGGATGTCGTCAATCTGTTTGTCAAAGGCGCTGCAGACGCCTGCGATTCCGTTCGGCTTACGTCCATTCAGGCGTTATCGGAAGTTCAGACAGAATCCCCCTATGTGGTGAACAGCCTGCTGGATGCACTCGACGACCCATTGCCGGATGTACGTCGCTATGCCTGCATCGGTCTGCAAAAATACCCGGGGCCGGAGGTTATTGAAGCGCTTGTTCGCCTCTTGCAATCGGATGCGGACAGCAGCATTCGGGCCTTGGCCGCAGATGCGCTCAGCCGGATGGAAGAAGGTAAAGCCTTTAAGGCGCTTGTTCATGCCCTGCGCCATGAACCTTCCGAGGAAGTCAAACTCGCCGTGGCCCGCGCCTTGGGCAAGCGTCGCGGTTGGGAAACCGAGGAAATTCTGCTGGAAGCCCTGCAAAACGTGAACCCGGAAGCCATGCCGGTCTTCTCATGGGCTTGCATCCGCAGTTTAGGTCAGGTGGGCGGCACCGAACGCTCTTTATCCATGCTGAACAACCTGAAGCAACGATTGACCAACACCATTTTGCTCAGCGCCATTGAATTGGCCACCCGGAAGATTTATAACCGCATTCACGAACTGCGCCAGATGGAACGACAACTGGAAGAAGCCACGCCCGTCACGGTGGCGATCCCTAGCGAATACCAAGAGGATGTGGTGTTGCCAGAAGAAGAAATCATTCCTGACTCGCCACTCGAACAACAACCCAAGTCACTTGCAGAACTGGGCGGCTAGCAGCAAGTCTGCGACAATTCAGGCGTATCCACAAACCACCAGAAATTTGGCTCAGTAGAGCCTAGAGCGTTTGCTTCCTAAATGCCTACCTATTTAGGGCTAGATGCGCTCATACAGATCAAAGGCGCTTAAGGTCGAACCCGCCAAGGTCCACGCGTGCACCCGCTCGCCAGCTTTATGAGGCATTAATCCAAGTACAGGCAAGTGACGAGTTTGTGATTTTCGTTGGCGTAGTCGATTGCAACATGCAGCGTGGGACTATCATGCGAAAGCAGAATAATAAGTTGCTGACTCTCATCAATGATTTCCCGGTTACAAAGACGGCTGGCATCCGCCAGTTTCATCATGCTCCATTCCGGGTGCTCCACGATATGCGGCACGCCAATGAGTTGATCCTGTACATCCGATGGTTGCTGGCCAATGGTTTGCGGCAGAATCACCTTGAGCAGGTCGGGATTGCCTTTCATAGCGCCACGAATCGCCGCTGCGTTCGTGCCGGAGCCCCCGCCGCTGGTAATGACCTGGTTTCCGTTATGCGTCAGGGAAAAGGCCAGCATTTCAATAAGCTGTTGATGGGGTAGTGGAATGTTCCGACTCCCGATAATGGCAATGGCTTTAGATTTTTGCTGTAACAGCGATAATTCCGCTGCCAATTCATCATGCGGATCAGGCGTATCCTGATCGAGCTCCGCTCCTCCAATCGGCACCATGATGGTCTGTTCGCCTTTTTCGTCACCAAACAAGCTTCTTCCGGCAAAACGGGCAACCAAAACACGGGAATCAATCGGGGAATTAAACATCAGGGCACTTCCATTTCAGAACTTGATATTGGAAAACTGCCGGCTCCCCCTCCAACTGGACCAACTCTCTCCGTTCTTTACAGTTGAGGGACCGAACGCGCCCGGCTTTCTTTAAGAAATCCAAAAAGCGCTCAACAATTCGTCGACAATGAGCCGATTTTATCACTATATTATAAAAAATGCCGCTGCAATTGTCCTGAGAAGTTAGAGATTGTTTACGAAATCTGCGGACGAAACGGGATGAGCTTCGCTTGAAACGTTTTGTTTTCCCAAAAACAACAGCAGGGCTTGCGTTTTAGGTTCTTTCCACCCGACAGGGGTATTACAATAAAGGTTTAGAGAAATTTAAGAGATGAATACATTGCTTGACAAGCTGAACCAGGAACAATATACGGC
>DATNQC010000361.1:0-1949 GCA_036702885.1 Oculatellaceae cyanobacterium
ATTCACCGCCGTCTTCAACCGATTCCGGAGCATTTCCATCATTTGATTGCGGATTCCGAAGCCGCCATTTTTGAATGGCTCTTTCGTTCCGAACAACCTACGTTTCGCCTGTATCCGGATGATCTGTTTCTTTATCTGGTCAAAAAACACATTCAGGTCTTGCAGGAATTGGAACAGTGGTTATCCAGCATGGATGTCAAACAGCTTTCCCTGGTTAGGCCGGAGTTGTTTCAGACGGATCTGGATGTGGACAAAGCCAAGGTGCAGCGGGAAAAGCTGATTGGCCAGTTGCAGGGACTCATTACCCGTTGGGAATTTTTTCTGGAAGAAGAACCGTTTGCCAAGCAGCGTGTGAACTGGGTGGAAGTGGATCGCGAACGCCTGTATTACGAATTGAAATCAACCCCACTCAATATTTCCGAGCGTATGCGCGAGTTGCTCTGGAAGGATAAAAGCGCCGTACTCACCAGCGCGACGCTTTCGGTGAATAACAGTTTGAGCTTTGTTCGAAAGGATCTGGGTATTGATGACGGGAGCGATTTAGTGCTGCCCAGTCCCTTCAAGTACGAAGAACAATGTGTGCTGTATCTGCCGGATCATTTGCCGGAGCCGAACAGCGACGCCTTTTTGATTGCCATTACCGATGAAATCGAGCAGGTGTTGAAGCTGTCCCGCGGGCGGGCCTTTGTGCTGTTCACCAGCAATGCCGCCATGCAGCGGGTAAGTCATGCGCTTATTCCGCGCTTGCCATATCCTTGCAGGGTGCAGGGGGAATTGCCCCGGAACCGCTTGATTGACTGGTTCAAGCAGACGCCGAACAGTGTGCTCTTTGCGACATCCACCTTTTGGGAAGGGATTGATATTCCCGGTGAGGCGTTGAGTTGCGTGATTATTGATAAAATCCCTTTCTCTCCACCGGGGGATCCGGTGCATCAGGCGGTTACGGATTACATGAAAGCGCATGGCGAGGACTGGTTTAGTCAATATGCGCTGCCGCAAGCGGTGATTAAGTTAAAACAGGGTTTTGGACGATTGATTCGCAGTAGCACGGATAAAGGCTTGGTGGCCATTCTGGACCCGCGCATTCGGCGGAAAGGGTACGGCAAAATCATTCAACGGAGCTTGCCGGCGGTGAAAGTGGTGGACCGTCTGGAAGAAGCCCAGCCTGTCTTGCTGAGTTAACGCGGACGATGCGCTTATTTGTACCGAGATGCGTGGCGGCTGCCTTCAACGCGCCAATGACCGTTCTTTTTCATTTCCTGGATGCGATCCAGCATGTTGTCAATCGGCTCATGACGCTCAAGCGCCAGCTCCAGCAGGGTGGATATGACGGTAACTTCCACACCCCAGACGCCGCATAAATAGACGTAGGTGTTATCGCTGTTCAGCAATTCAAAAATCCGGTCTGCATCCTTGCGCATCAAGTCGCTGATTCGTTGGGGATTTTCCGCATCCCGGCTGAATGCGGCGGCGTAATGGAAGCGATTTTGGGGATCGGCGGCATACCTTTTGTAGAGGTCACGACACATTTCGTTATCGCGGGTTCTATAGCCGGAATACAACCGGGTTTCACCAATCGGACCTTGTTGCCGTTCAAAACGGGTCTGGAAAAAGTCCATCAGCGGTCCCATTGAGGCAATCCCCGTGGAGAAAAGCAACATATTGGCGCTGCGATCCGGTGGCATCAGGAAGCGGTTGGTATCAGGTCCAGTGAGCGTGACTTTGCTACCGGGTTTTGCCTTGGCAAGCTGATTTGAGATTAAGCCTTGCTGCAGTTTGCCATTTTTATCCTGAAATTCCACCCGTCTCACAACCAGCGTGACTTTCACGCCATCGGGGCCTTCCTGGACATCTGCAATGGAATAGCGGTGTTGCTTTAGGAATTCTTTATGTTCTTTTGGCAGATCGAGTTTTTGAATTTCTTTTGGCTGTAGCTTGCGGTATTGATG
>DATNQC010000363.1:0-6457 GCA_036702885.1 Oculatellaceae cyanobacterium
CATCAACCCGGCTCCGGACATTCTTTCTTTAAGTTCCCTGTGATCCGATCTAGAATGGGTTTAAGCTCTCAGTAAGGCGTTTTCATGAAGATTTATCGCTCCGTCCAAGAAGTGTCTTTGCCGGCATCCGCCTGCGCCATCGGAATGTTTGATGGTATTCATGTCGGGCATTTGATGGTTCTGGAAAGTGCGCTGCGGGAGGCCCGGATCCGGGGGATCCCCAGTGTGGTGGTGAGTTTTTCCAATCATCCGCAGTTTTTGATTAGCCAAACGCCGACACAACTGCTCTCTACTTTGGATGAACGTCTAGCTGCCTTTGATAAATTGGGTTTTGAGCATGCGTTGATCCTTGATTTTGATGAATGGCTGAAGAATCTGGATGCAGAAGCCTTTATTGACCTGATTTTGTGCCAGCATTTGGGCGTTCGTAGCGTGACAATCGGCTACGATCACCGCTTTGGCAAGAATCGGGCTGGCGATGGCGAAATGCTGAAACAGGTGGGTTTGCGAAAAGGTTTTGATGTGCAAATCATTGAGCCGGTTCGGACCATCTTGGATTCTGCTGAGGGTGGCGGGCAGATTGTCAGCAGCACTTTGATCCGTAAATTGCTGACGTATGGCGAATTGGCCCAGGCCAATCAGTTGTTGGGGTATCCGTATCATTTATCTGGTACTGTCGAGAAAGGCATGCAGCGGGGACGGAAGCTGGGCTTCCCGACGGCCAATCTCGCAGTGGCGCCGTATCGCCTGATTCCCGCAAATGGCACCTACGGGGGATATGCGGAACTGGGAGGTAAACGGTATCCTGCGGTCTGTAATATCGGGCTATGCCCTACGTTTGGCGATCAAACCGCCAAAAAAGTGGAAGTGCATCTGCTGGGCTATACGGGGCCAGACTTCTACGGGGCTTCCCTGAAGATGACGTTTACCCATAAAATCCGCGACGAGCAGAAATTCCCCAGTGTGGATGCATTGATTGCCCAGATTCGTCAGGATTGCGCGTTTGTTCAGGCGCAACAGCAGCAGAATGGCTTGATGCTTGGGTGAACTGCCGGGTTTGCAAGCTTGCTTGTCAGCACCAAATGCTTTACTTAAAATAGCCGCTATGAATGTCATAGAAAAAGCGGATGTTATTGTCATCGGGGCTGGTCACGCCGGGATTGAAGCGGCCATGGCAGCGGCACGCCTGGGTTGCAGCACCATCCTGATGACCATGAACCTGGATACCATCGGCCAGATGAGCTGTAATCCAGCTATTGGCGGACCCGCCAAAAGCCAACTGGTCAAGGAGATTGACGCATTGGGCGGTGTGATGGGGCTTTGCGCCGACGCGACCTATCTGCAACTGAAAACGCTCAATGCCAGCAAAGGCCCCGCCGTCCGGGCGCTCCGCGCGCAGTCCGATAAGGCCGAGTATCGTGCGTTTGCCCGCCGTCTGGTAGAATCGGAGCCCAATCTCAAACTGCGCCAGACGATGGTGACCAAGCTGCATGTCAACCCCAAAACTCAGGCGATTGAGGGCGTAGAGGATAATCTGGGAATCGTGTATCAAACCCGTGCCTTGGTGATCACCACGGGTACCTTCCTCAATGGCCGCCTGTGGGTAGGTGAGCAAAGTGTTGGCGGTGGCCGGCCAGGGGAAGGCGGTTCTTACGGTATTACGGCCAGTCTGACCGCATTGGGCTTGAAAACAGGTCGCTTGAAAACAGGAACCCCGCCACGTCTGGATGGGCGTACGATTGACACCTCTGGGTTGGAGGTGCATCCAGGGGACGCCGAGCCAAAGTTTTTCTCATTCCTGCCCAATCGCCCGGTGCGGGAGCAAATGCCTTGTTACTTGACGCGCACCAACGCGCGTACGCACCAGTTGATTCTGGAGAATATTCATCGTTCGCCAATGGTGCAGGGGTTGATGGATGCGGATTGCGGTCCACGTTATTGTCCGTCCATCGAAGATAAAGTCACGCGCTTTAAAGACAAGGATAGTCACCATCTGTTTATCGAACCGGAAGGCCGGGACACCTATGAAATGTATCTTCAGGGCTTTTCCACCTGTCTGCCGTATGAAATTCAGGTGCAGATGGTGCGTAGCCTGCCTGGTCTGGAGCATGCGGAGATTCTTCGCCCGGCGTGTGCGGTGGAATATGACTACTTCCCTGCGTATCAATTGCTGCCTTCCTTGATGGCCAAGATGGCTCCAGGGATTTTTCTGGCCGGGCAGATCAACGGCACCAGCGGCTATGAGGAAGCCGCAGCGCAAGGTTTGATTGCGGGTATTAACGCCGCCCGGTATTGCGGTGATCAGGAACCGCTGGTGTTGTCGCGCGAATCGTCCTATATTGGCACGCTGATTGATGATTTAGTGACAAAAGAAATCCGTGAGCCCTATCGGATGCTGACCTCTCGCAGCGAATACCGGCTCTTGCTGCGGCAGGATAACGCTGATCAGCGTCTGACGCCGATTGGACGGGGAATTGGGCTGGTGGATGCGGAACGTTGGGCTGTATTCAACCAAAAGAACGAGGCCATTGCGGCGGAGCGTGCGCGTTTGCAGGCAGTGCGTCTGGAGCCGACGGAAGCGGTGAACCAGGTGCTTCAGGAGGCGTGCGGTGAGACCATTAAAGAAAAAACGACGCTTCAACAATTGCTGAAGCGTCCGCCGGTGACTTATGACATTTTGAAACGATTGGATCCCGCCAGTGCGGAAGTCCCCGCTGACGTTCGGGAATTTGTGGAAACCGAGCTGAAGTACGAGGGTTATTTGGTACGTCAAGCCCGTGCGGTGAAACAGTTGAGCGAAGTGCATAAAATCAAACTGCCACTGGATTTGGATTATTCCGCCATCAAGCAGCTTTCTAACGAGGCCAGGGAAAAACTGAATCAGATGAAGCCGGTGGATCTGGCTCAGGCTTCACGGATCCCAGGGATTACGCCCGCTGATATCTCGATTTTGCAAATCCTGATAGCGCGTCAAAAGATGGAAACCGCTTCAGCAGCTTCGGAAGCCGTTGAAAGTGAACCGGTTTCCCTTTCCTAATATCTATAACCCCCTTTAGAGGGGGTTGAAGTAGCTTTTGAGGGGCTAAGTGGAGCCTGAAGAAGCGGCTTGGGTGGTTTCGTTGATAATTTTGGACAGATGGGTGAACAGTTGCATCAGGTATTCCACCTGATCTTCGCCGTCCATTCCAAGGTGCTTCACCAGTAGGACGGGCAAGCTGCCTTGTTTGGATGTGACGCCCGGCACCCAGCGGGCTTTTTTGCCGATTTCTGCAGGCAGTTGCTTTTGCAGGAATAGCCATTCCTGTAAGGTGTACGGCACACTGATGCGAAGCGCCTCGTCGTCCGCGCGCACTTGAGGGATCTTGAGTTCTGTGGCGAGAATCCGTAGGCGTACAAGGTTGATCAGCATGAGCGTTTCCTTGGGAATCTCGCCAAAGCGATCTTTCCATTCTGCCTGAATGATTTCGATGGCAAGATCGCTGTCTACGTTGGCCAGGCGTTTGTATTCCATCAGCTTCACATCGCGATCGCCGACCCACTCGTCTGGAATGAAAGCGGTGACGTTGATATCGATGATGGCTGGTTCCTTTTCTTCCACGGTTTCGCCAGTCTTCAGCTCCTGGATGGACTCTTCCAGCATCTGGCAATACAGGTCAAACCCGATGGACACCATATGTCCATGTTGTTCTGCGCCCAGCACGTTGCCAACGCCTCGAATTTCCAAGTCCCGCAGGGCGATTTGATAGCCGCTGCCCAATGATGTAAATTCCCGGATGGCACGGAGCCGATCGCGCGCATCTTCTGTCAGGTTGCGCTCCGGGTCGTAATAGCAGTAGGCATATGCCTGGACATTGCTGCGTCCCACCCGTCCGCGGATTTGATAGAGTTGCGCCAGGCCCAATCGATCGGCGCGATCCAGAATAATGGTGTTGGCGCTGGGGATATCTAGACCGCTTTCAATAATGGTGGTGCAGATTAGGACGTCATATTGACGCTGAGCGAAGTCGAGCATCACGTTTTCAAGCTCACGTTCATTCATTTGCCCATGCGCGACAGCAAAGCGCACCTCCGGCACCAGGGCCTGCAATTCTTCCAGCTTGGCGTAGATGGTTTGAACGCGGTTGTGCACAAAATACACCTGTCCGCCGCGATCGACTTCATGCAGAATCGCCATACGAATTTGCGCCGGGTTGTAAGGCCCCACAAAGGTTTTGATAGGGGCGCGGTTCATGGGCGGCGTGTTGATAAGACTCATCTCCCGGATGCCGGAGAGCGCCATGTACAGGGTTCTGGGAATCGGGGTGGCAGAAAGCGTAAGGACATCTACCTCGGTCTTGAGGTGCTTCATTTTTTCCTTATGGGCTACACCAAAGCGCTGCTCTTCATCAACGACCACAAGTCCCAGGTTCTTGAACCGGATATCCTTTTGTAGAAGGCGGTGGGTGCCGACCACTACATCGCATTCCCCGATGGCAAGCCGATTGATGACATCCTTTTGTTCCTGCGGAGAGCGAAAACGGCTGAGTAGGCCAATGCGGACCGGGTAGGGAGACAGGCGATCCGTTAGTGTGTTGAAATGCTGCTGGGCCAGAATCGTGGTGGGCACCAGAAAGGCGACTTGTTTGCCGGATAGCACCGCCTTGAAAATGGCGCGGATCGCGACTTCCGTCTTGCCAAAGCCCACGTCGCCACAGATTAGCCGATCCATGGGGCGATCGGATTCCATATCCCGCTTGGTATCCAGGATGGCCTGCCATTGATCGGGTGTTTCCGTGTAGGGGAAGGCTTCCTCCATCTCAATCTGCCAAGGAGAATCCGGCTCAAAGACATAGCCCTTAACCTTGGAGCGGGCGGCATACAATTCCATCAGGTCTTTTGCAATGACCTGAATGGACTTTTTAATCTTGGATTTGACCCTGGTCCACTCAATACCACCCATCTTGCTGAGTTTTGGGGGTTTGTCGCCCGCGCCACGGTAGCGAGACAACAGGTTTAGCTGATCGATGGGGACATGCAGGCGGTCACTGCCTGCATATTGGACGGTGATGTATTCACGTACCTCGTTATCAATATTGATGCGGGCCAATTCGACAAACTGACCAATCCCATGCTTGGCATGCACCACGTAATCACCCATGCGCAAGTCATGGATGGAGTTGATGACGTCGATGTCTTCCC
Organism: Oculatellaceae cyanobacterium; assembly: GCA_036702885.1. GTDB lineage: Bacteria > Cyanobacteriota > Vampirovibrionia > Vampirovibrionales > Vampirovibrionaceae > DATNQC01. The sequence continues at coordinate 5,179 of DATNQC010000363.1, forward strand.
GCTTGCTGGGCTTGGTTTTGGTGACCAGAACCCGCTTGGCTTTTCGTCCGTAGAGTTCGGCGTCCGTAAAATGTGCAATCTTTTCAGCCGCCAGCAGAAAGCCTTCGTGAGGCCCGACTTTGGAAACAATCACATCCCGGCTTTCCGAAAGCAATGAACTCGGCTCAACTCCCTCTTCGGTCCAATATTCTGCGGGGATATCCCACTCTTTGCAGGTATCCAGCACGCGTTGAGGGTGATCCGTGGTGATGAAAATACGGTATTGCCCGCGGCGGAGTTCTTGCAGGGTAGATGCTGCCTTGCTCATATCGGCCTTGAACTGATCCGGTGCAGTGACATCCAGGATTTCAGCACCGCCCGGTCCCCGTGTCATGGGTTGGCCATCCGGGCTGGCCGCACTATCCAGTGGGAGGGTCTCAATCAAGACGCGTCCGCTAGCCCTCTGCTTGAGTTGGCCAAGCGCTTCTGCGTCGGATATATGGTACTGGAAGCCCAGATCCAGCAGGCGACCCTTGGTGATCCCTTCCTCGTACTGTCGGTTGAGGCGATCTGATAGTGCTCCAATGTTGTTTTCCAACAGATGCCAGTCATCCAGAATGACGATGGCATCTTCCGGCACGTAATCAATAACGGTTTTGTAGTCCTTGTGCAGTAACGGCGCGTAATAATCAATGCCATCGGGCAGGAAAGACTGTTCTAATGCCTGGATCTGGTTTTCCACGGTCATGTCCAGACCTTCCCATTCCACAGGGGATAGTTTGCTTTTTTGTTGTTCAAGCCGTTCCCGCAATAGCTCCGGTAGCCGGGAACGATTGTTTTGATCCAGAACGAGCCCGGCTCGTGGAATGGCGACCGTTTTCCGGATCCGCTCCACGGAGCGCTGGTTATCGACATCAATGATCCGGATATTTTCAATCGTGTCCCCAAAGAACTCAATCCGCACCGGATCGCCGTTGATCGGGTACAAGTCGAAAATATCGCCCCGGCTACTGAATTCACCAGGATCCAGAATCATGCTGCTGCGAACATAGCCCAGCGCCAGGCATTGGGCGGTGAGCTGTTCCGGGGTGATGGATTGTCCTTCAGACAGATGAATGGCGTAATGGTCCATCTCCTCTAGGGATAAATGCTTGAGCAGCAGGTTTTTAGCGGAAACCAGAAGGATAAAAGGCTCTTTGGTCTTGAGGCGGTTCAGGATACGATATTGGCTTTTGAGCGCCTGTACGGGATAAACGGCCAAATCGTACGGGGAAAAGTCCTCGGCAGGGTAGCGTTCTAC
>DATNQC010000372.1:0-4133 GCA_036702885.1 Oculatellaceae cyanobacterium
GAAACGTTCAGGGCTGATGAGCTCCTCTCTTGCCCAAAGGCCGCAAAGCGGATTCATGCCGTTGGTGAGAGACTTGCCAAATACGACCACATCCGGCTTGACGTTGAAGTGCTCCATGGCCCACATTTTGCCGGTCCGGAAAAAGCCCATCTGGATTTCATCGTCAACCACCAGAATGCCGTGTTCCTGGCAAATTTGGAACAGGCGTTCGAAATACCCCTTCGGCGGGATGATATAGCCGCCCGTACCCTGGACTGCTTCCACGTAAAACGCGCCAAATTCCGACTGGCCGGTTTTGGGGTTCCAGGTGGCCGTATATTCGTGCTCAAACTTGCGCTCCAGCTGTTGAATACACATCATGCCGCAGTTATCAGGCTTTTTGCCGTATGGACAGCGGAAACAGTATGGAAACGGAATAAACTCAGCCCGATCCGCAAATTCACCAAAGGGTTCTCGATATCGGTAAGAAGAGGTAATGGCGGAAGCGCCCAACGTGCGGCCATGGTACCCGCCTTCAAAAGCCATCATGTGTTGCTTGCGGGTATGTTTGCGCACCAGCTTCAGGGAATCTTCAATGGCCTGCGAACCGCCCACATTAAAGTGGATGCGTCCTTCCTGGCCAAAGCCCTCCCGGATACTATCCACCAGCATTGCGGCCAATTCAACCTTTTCCCGATGCAGGTATTGGCAGGCCAGTTGAGGCAATTTATCTATCTGCCGTTTGAGCGCATCGGACACACGCCGGTTCGCATAGCCGAAATTGACGCAGGAGTACCACATTTGCAGATCCAGATAAGGGGTATCCTCGGCGTCATACAAATAGCTGCCTTCGCAAGCCTCAAAAAAGCGTGGCTCCTCCGCGTAATGAACTGTGTCTCCGTGAGAGCAGACCTTGTTTTCCAGGGCTGACAGCTCCTCAAACGTTTTGGTGGATGTCCTTTCAGCCAGTGCGGCGTCGGCAACCTCCGTAACCATGTCCATGGCCATAGCAAACTCCCCTGTGCCTATTTGCGATAATCCAGGCCTTTCAAAGGTTGAATGAAAGGTCGAACAAATCAAGCAAAATGAACTACTACTCTACTGATGTCAGAAAAAACGGATGAGCCGTTCTCCACTTCATTAAACACGTTACCGCATGTGCTGTAAAGTTCTTTTATAAATTGCTTATTTTTTGGCCAGGTTCGTTTGGGGATTCCTTGCCAGAACACAATGTTGCCCGTTACGTCTTGGTAGGGACATGCGCAGCAAACAGGAGAAACCTCATCATGATGAAGATCCTGCTTCCTGTTGATGGTTCGGATTGCGCGGAGAGCACTTTGGCTTGGGCTAGCGAAACATTTGACAAACGCAATACGGAATATTACCTGCTTTTTGTCATTCCCGTGTTGCCGGACCTGAATACGGTTGAATATGACATCATAGAAGCAAAAAGCATGTTGCAGCGCCTGAAGGAATCAATGGAAGAAAAAGGGTGTTGTGTGGCGCGTGCCGAGTATGTGTTGGGAGATGTTGTTGACCAGGTTTGCCGGTATGCGAATGAAATCGGTGCCGATCAGATAGTGCTTGGTTCACACGGGCGGAGCGGCTTGGCGAAACTGCTGCTTGGCAGCGTCAGCATTCGGGTGCTGGAACACTGCAGCTGTCCGCTCACAATTCACCGGGAAGGGAGCTACAAACAGCAGGAGACGGAGCCTCTCCAGGTGAGAGAGAGCACGATTTAACGTCTCTGCTTATGGAACCGGCTTAATGATGGGTTCCGATAATTCTTGGGGACGGCTCATGCGCAAGCGGGCTGACGTCTTGCTGGGCAAGTCGAAGTACCGGCTGATAGAGCTGGCTTCTGGCTTCAGCCAAATCACTGATGGTTTGATTGGTTTTCAGATCCACTTGCCGGATATTGATATCACTAATGACGTCTAAAACGGTTTCAATACCTACAGCTTCTTTTCCCATAGGTATTTCGGAATCTGCCAGAGTTGTAGACAGTTCTGGAGACAAGATTATCGCCGAAAAAAGCGCCCAAAACATAGCTATCTTCATCACCTGACAACCTCCGGGACAATTTATTAACCTGAGGATTCCGCTTTATGTATTAACGCCCAAAAAACTCGCCTCATGCGCAAATGTAACAAACCTTACCAATTCAGGTTAGGGGGCATGCTTGAATTTTATACCCATGCAATATGCAAATGAATCCCTCTATCGGCTACTCATCATTTCAATGAGTAGAGGGGTGTTGGGCTTTTCTAATTTTTGAAGCTGGAATTTCCAGAATGGGCAGCGTCGATCGCTAGTTCAGAGTGGGGTCAATATAAAACACTTCGGAGGACATGATGTAATCTTTAAATACCCGACGGGATGCACTCTGGCTTTTGGAAAACTCTCTACCCAGGTTGAGAAGCGCCTTGTCATCGATTCCCGCCAGATTCTTGCGCTCGTCAATGATCACGTTCAGTACGTCAGAAACCATTCGGAATCCGTCCTTCAAAGCTTGAACAATACGCGGGGTCATTAACATAGCACAGGCAGAAAAGGAAAAGGCTGCATGAAAGTGCGTCTTCTCAGTACCCGAAAAGCTGAATATTTACATTCCGAAATGAAGTGCCAAACGCTAGGCTGGTAACAACCCCATCTCTTTTATACTCTGATACGCCGATTTAAGCAAATCCGGCCACGGGATCCGATCCCGCTCCAACCATAGGATATTCGGGTTTCTTCGGAACCATGTGCGTTGCCTGCGGGCGTATTGCCGAACGTTAATGCAAATTTGCATTTTGGCATCTTGTAACGTTTGTTTGCCTAATGTAACTGCCACAAGTTCCGGATAGCCATGCGCGACCTGCAGCGCCTGCGCGTCCGGACCGTAGCGGGATACCAACCCAGCCACTTCCTCCAGCCAGCCGGCGGCTAGCATTTGGTCTACCCGTTTCGCAATCAGCGAGCGGTGTAAATCGCGATCCGCATAAGTCAGGCCAAGCCATTGCACCGAAAGGTCTTTCTTGGCTGCTTGACGGGGAACGGCCCGTCCGGTTGCTTCAATAATTTCTAGCGCCCGGATGATCCGGACCTGATCGTTGGGATGTAAGTCTGCGGCTCTTTGTGGGTCTTTTTCAGCAAGTAAAGCGTGCAATGCCGCGGCGGGCAAGGCTGCCATCTTTTCCCGAAATGCCGGATTCGGTGGCACTGTGGGAATAAATTCTGACTCAAGCAGCGCCTTGATGTAAAAACCGGTTCCTCCTGCTACAACAGGCACCTTGCCTGCTTGCCAGAGCCGCTCCAGGTGGACGGTGGCTTCCTCTTTGTACTGGGCGACGCTGTAGACCTCATCTGGCGCGACGACATCAATCATGTGGTGGGGAACGCCCTGCTTTTCCGCTTCAGAAGGCTTGGCTGTACCGATATCCAATTCCCGGTAGATTAATTGGGAGTCTGCGGAAATGACTTCCGATTGCAGCCACTTGGCAATTTCCGCAGCCAAGGCGGTCTTGCCGGTGGCCGTTGGTCCAACGACAGCGATAACAGGCTTTGAAAGATTAACCATTTTTAAAACAGAGGTGGTTCGCGGTAATCCGAATCTTCATCCGATGGAGGCATTGCATCACTTTTGTCCGGCGCCTCTTCATCGTCGCTTTCTTCAACACAAAGGGGACGATCAGACGTTTTATAGGCGTATACGAAAAGCACAATCATCAAATAGATGCTGAGTAGCAGCCCGCTTAGCTGGACGATGGTGCCAACAAAAAGATTCCCGGAAAAGATGGCTGAAAGGAGTGGAAACAGGAATTGGGAGCCGATAAATAGCCCCGCAATCAGTAAAAATCGGATCGGATCCTTGAAAAAGCGCTTAAGACTGTGCCAGTAGGCACTGAAGAGGTTATCCCGGTATTGGGTGACATAGGCCGGCCAAAGCGCAATGAGTAGGTTAAACGCGGCAAAAATAAAGAGGATTTGCAGGAAGGACAAGGACAACTGGCTGATCAACGCTTGCTGCTCGGCGGGTAAGCCTAACAAATCTTGTGGAGTGGGTTGGGCATTGCTTTCCAGTAGTTGCCGCAGGATTGGCAAAGCCTTGTTGAGAAGCGGGTGCAACGTCAGAGATAGGAGGAGGAACACCGCCCCGGTCACGATGAAGT
>DATNQC010000375.1:0-3916 GCA_036702885.1 Oculatellaceae cyanobacterium
TCATAGACCGTCAAAACCCGACACGCGCGCCTTTTTTGCACTGCAACCACACTGGACTTTTTTTCACTGGGCAATCGCGCCTCTTCAACAGCAAGCATTCCCAACCGCAATAAAGCAATTCCAATGATGATGACGCCAATCAGCCTTGCATTAAACCGCATTTAAACTTCCTGCATCTTTAAAACGTTTCCAACAGCCAGCGCCGCCCCCATTTGACTTCTTGCAATTTAGCCAAAATGCAACAGCAGCAAAAGAGCCAGTGCAACACACAAAGCTGTTCAAGCTGTCTTTAATCGTACCGGAAAAAGCCCCGCCCCGACTTACGTCCCAAATACCCCGCATCCACGTATTGTTTCAGCAGAGGACAGGGACGGAATCGTGGGTCCTGGAACCCATCATGCAACACATTCATAATGGCAAGGCAGGTATCCAGACCGATAAAATCCGCCAGCGTCAGCGGACCCATCGGGTGATTCATCCCCAGTTTCATCACGGTATCAATGTCTTCAGCCGAGCCCACGCCTTCAAACAGGGCAAAGATCGCCGCATTAATCAGCGGCATGAGCACCCGGTTGGAAATAAAGCCCGGAAAATCCCGGCTCATCACGCCCGTTTTGCCCAACCGGGCAGTTAAATCCGCCACCATGGCATACGTTTGATCGCTGGTTTGCGCTCCGCGAATAATCTCCACCAGCTTCATCAACGGCACGGGATTCATAAAATGCATCCCAATCACCTGCTCCGGACGGCGGGTTGCACTAGCCAATCGCGTAATGGAAATACTGGACGTGTTGGAAGCTAAAATGGCTTGCGGTTTGATCAGCGCATCCAGCCGCCCAAACAACTCTTTTTTGACCGCCTCGTTTTCCACAACGGCTTCAACAACCAGATCTGCCGCACTCAGGTCATCCAGATCCGTGGTAAAAGTCAGCCGGGCCAGGATGGCATTCTGCTCTTCCGCGGTAATCTGCGCTTTACTGACAAACTTTTCCAGACTTTTTTCAATTCCGGCAGCCCCTTTATCCAACGCGGACTGGGAAACATCCTGCACAAGCACCTTCAGCCCGGCATGATGAGCCATGACTTGAGCAATGCCATGCCCCATTTGCCCGGCTCCCACCACACCAACTGTTTTTATCCCCAAAGAAGCGCCAGTCCCTTTATCAGGCGTCACCACATCAACCATGAAGCGCCCTCCTACACCAATTCAACAATCATGGCGGTTGCTTCCCCCCCGCCAATGCATAAGGCCGCCAAGCCACGTTTCAAACCTTTTGCCTTCAGCGCATGAAGCAAGGTCACCAGTATGCGCGCACCACTTGCACCAATGGGGTGCCCCAACGCCACCGCACCGCCATGAATATTCAACTTTTCCAGCGGAATCTGCAAATCCTGCTGAGCCGCCATCGTCACTGCTGCAAAGGCTTCGTTAATTTCAAACAGGTCAATATCAGCAATCGTCAGTTTGGCCTTGAGGAGCGCCTTTTGAATCGCCCCAATTGGCGCTGTAGTAAACCAGACGGGATCCTGGCTAAACGTAGCCGATGAAACAATCCGCGCCATCGGAGACAAACCATGGCGTTTGACCGCCTCCCCCGATGCCAACAGTAGCGCCGCAGCACCATCGTTGATGGTGGACGCATTGCCGGCGGTGATTCCACCAGCCTTATCAAAGGCAGGCCGCAGTGTACTCAGCTTGGATGAGTCCCCCCGGAAGGGCTCTTCATCCGTATCCACCACTTTTGGCTCTCCTTTGCGCTGAGGCACCAGGACAGGCTCGATTTCCGCCTTGAATGCACCACTCTCAACCGCGGCCTTAGCACGATCGTAACTGAGCTTGGCATACACATCCTGACTTTCCCGGGTGAATTCATACCGGGACACGCACTGTTCGGCGCAATTTCCCATATGCAGGTCGTTATAGGGATCCCACAGACCATCATGAATCATGCCGTCAATCAAGGTCTGGTTTCCCATCTTCACACCACCACGCAGACCCTTGATATAAAACGGCGCTTGGGACATGGACTCCATACCGCCGGCAATCACTATCTCGTAGTCTTCGGCAATAATTTCCGAAGCGCCCACCATAACGGCCTTCATACCCGAACCGCAAACCTTGTTAATCGTCAGAGCCCCGGTCGAATCCGGCAAGCCGGCCTTACGAAGCGCTTGCCGGGCAGGGGATTGCCCAACACCAGCAGGCAAGACGCAACCCATAATCACTTCATCCACCAGCGGCCCCAGTACAGCGGAGTCCACCCCACTGCGCTTCAATGCGCCCTGAATCGCCACCGCACCCAGTTCAGGCGCAGTCATACCGGACAGCTCGCCCATAAAACTACCAATGGGTGTTCTTGCCCCTGAAATAATGAATGCTTCCGTCACGGTTGTCCCCATTTCTGTCTGCTGCTCACTCTATCATTTTGCCAACCCGCAGCCACACCCCAGGTTCATAGAAAAAACACGACGCCTGGCTGGCCTTGGGGAACCTCCTCTTGTGGAGATAAAATTCAGCTCAACAAGAAGATAACTGTCAAGCCCATAGCCATTATACGCCATTTCCCAATCTACTATCATCCAGGGTGGCTTCTCTTCCGGGCAACAGCGCACCTAGCCCGGACAAAACAAGCCCTCCAGCCCTCCGGGCACTGCTGAAGTTTTCCAAAGAATGGTCGATAGATGGAACATGAAAGCCATGAAGGACTGTTTAACCACGTGTAGCCTATGGATTGTCCAGTGGGTGGTTATCGTCCTACTGGCGATGCTCCTGTCAGGTGTGCCGAACCTGTTTCTTGCCCAAGGACTTGGCTGGTTCCTGTGGGGACTTATTTTCGGCAGCGGCCCTCATCCATATAGCCGCATGGCAGCCATGCTCTTCGTTTTGGGTATTTTGATCTGGTCTTTTGGCTTTAACCAGACCCCACCAGGACTCTTTGATACGGCCATTATGCTACTCAGCACCTTTGCCGGACTATCCGCCAGCCCGACCTGCTATCGCTGGGGGTGGCTGCGGCTTCAGGGCCTTCTGGGTTCCGGCGAAGCAGGCGAAAATTGAGGGCAGCCAAAGGTTTCTGCCGCAATGGCAATATGATGCCGCTGACAAAAACCCTGTTCGGCAGATGTTCTCACTTCAAAGTACTGGCAATGCCCACATCGATTTTTCCGGCGGTCATACTTGCCTTGCCGGTCGCTGTGCCGACGGTCCTCTTTACGGCGCTCCCCCTCCACAAACGGGAGTATACGACCGCCTGATTGCTTTTCCTCATCCTGCATCCGGTAACATCCAGCCTTTCAGGTTCTGCTTGCCGGGTGAATCCATTATATCAGGGGGCCGTCATATCGGCAGCGCGCTCCAGCCGGTGCGGACTCCCCAGCCTTTCCATGGTGGTTTCGTAAAACCGAACAAACGTCCCGTTCACAATTTGCCTGCGGCATTCTTTGGCCAATTCCACCAGGGTATGAATGTTATGAATACTGAGCAAGGATGCCGCCGTCGATTCGCCCATCCGGTAGATATGGCGGATATAGGCTTTTGTATGATTCCGGCAGGTGTAGCATTCACAACCCTCCACCAACGGCGAAAAATCTTCCCGATACTCCGCATTGCGAATAATCTTCTTGCCCGTTGGGGTGAAAAATGAACCATGCCGGGCAATACGGGTGGGCATCACGCAATCAAACATATCCACCCCATGCAGAATCCCTTCCAGCATATCCTCCGGCGTGCCAACCCCCATCAGATAGCGGGGCTTATCGGCTGGCAGCAGCGGCGCCGTAAAGGATACCACGCGGTTCATCTGCATTTTGGTTTCGCCCACGCTCACCCCGCCAATGGCAAAGCCATGCGCGGGCATTTGGGACACAAACTCCACGCTTTTTGCGCGCAAATCCTCAAACGTGGAACCCTGGACAA
>DATNQC010000377.1:0-1809 GCA_036702885.1 Oculatellaceae cyanobacterium
TTTTCAAGCAGCGCCCGGCATTGGATGAAATCGATTGGTTCCGTATCCCGTAAGGCCATGGCTTGTGAGAAGTAGACGCTGGCCTTGGCATTCTGGATGCTTTTTGCCTCTCGGGAGGCCGGATCGGTTAGGGCAAGCCCCTTGTCCATCATCCGGAGGGCTTCGTCGTATCGTTTTTGCTCCTGTAGGGAAACCCCGTAATTGGCATAGAGGATTGCCAGGTTCTTTTTCAGAGTGGTTTCTTTGGGCGCTTTCTGGATGATCTGTTCATAGAGCGAAACCGCAACCGGATAGTTTCCTTCGTTGGCGGCGGTATTGGCTCTCTCTACCAGGACTTGGAGCGATTCGGCGGCTAGGGCAGGGAAGTGCAGGCTTCCCCAAAGTAGACACCCGGTGACTACGATGGGCCATTGCCGGCGCTTGAAACTAGGGTGTTTGCAGTGATTCATTAGACAGCCCTGTCAGCCTTGTCATGCTTTCGCTATAATGATGGACTGGTTTGATTGATACGGATGGGACTATGGAAACGTCAACCGAGAAGTCTATTTTACAAATCGACAGCTATCAGCCGCAAGCCTTGGAAGCCAAGTGGCAACGCGCTTGGGAGGAAAGCGGTCTTTACAAGACCGACATTGAAGACACCCACAAGCCCAAGTACTACGCCCTGTCGATGTTTCCCTACCCGTCCGGCAGGTTGCACATGGGACACGTGCGCAACTATACCATTACGGATGTGATTGCGCGATTTAAGCGCATGCACGGCTATAACGTGCTGCATCCGATGGGCTGGGACAGCTTCGGTCTGCCTGCGGAAAACGCAGCCATCCAGAATGGGATTCCACCTGCGGATTGGACCTTTGACAATATTGATAATATGCGTCGGCAGCTCAAACAGTTGGGCTTGGCTGTGGACTGGGATCGGGAAGTCTTTACCTGCCGGGAAGACTATTACAAATGGACCCAATGGCTATTCCTGTATCTCTATAACCGTGGCTTGGCCTATAAAAAGGAAGCGCCCGTCAACTGGTGCGAAAGCTGCCAGACAGTGCTTGCCAATGAGCAGGTGATCGATGGTCGTTGCTGGCGGGATGATTCGCTGGTGACCAAGAAAAAGCTCTCACAGTGGTTCTTTAAGATTACTGACTATGCTGAACGCTTGCTGGAAAACCTGGAAAAGCTGAAAGGCTGGCCGGAACGCGTTCTGTTGATGCAGAAGAACTGGATCAACAAGTCGCTTGGTGCGGAGATCGAGTTCGGCGTTGAAAATAGCGATTTGAAAATTCCGATTTTCACGACCTGCCCGCATACGGTGTTTGGTGTGACCTATATGGTTCTGGCGCCGGAGCATGCGCTGGTGGAGAAACTGGTGACCGATGCGCAGCGCCCGGCTGTGGAAGCCTACATTGAAGCTACCAAACGCAAGTCGGAAATTGAGCGGACATCCACTGAAAAAGAAAAGACCGGCGTCCCGTTGGGTGTGAATGCGATTAACCCGTTTAACGGGGAAGCCATTCCTATCTGGATTGCCGACTACGTGCTGGCCGAGTACGGTACGGGCGCGGTGATGGCTGTTCCTGCGCATGACGAGCGGGATTGGGATTTTGCGAAAAAGATGAATCTGCCGATTCGCCGCGTGGTGGAAAAGCCGGGTTTTGTCGGTTTGCCCTTGGAAGAAGCCTACACGGATGCTGGTATCCTGATTAATTCCGGCGAATTTAACGGCCAGAACAGCGAGGAAGCCAAGCGGAACATTACCCGCTATGCGGAAGAAAAAGGCTTTGGGCGTGAAAAAGTGCAGTATCGTTTGCG
>DATNQC010000378.1:0-3831 GCA_036702885.1 Oculatellaceae cyanobacterium
TCTCCGGATAGCGCCAGCGTTTTGGAGGCAGGCCAAAAAGACCCAAATGCCGCCACACTGGCAATAATCGCAACAATGGCAACAATGACGGAAACCAGTTTGACCGAAGTCATTTTCTGGAAAAATGGTTTAGGCATAAAAGGGTTCCAAGTTCGGGGGTCTTACGATTATACCGAAAGCACCCCCTAAACGGACAGCCCCCTCAACAGTCGCGGTCGATGAAGCCGAACCCCCTTAATCCAGGTGGTTGTTTTCTTTCAGGTAATCCCGCACCTGGTTGAGCGATGCCTGCACAATCCGGGTGATCCGGGAGCTGGAAAGCCCCACCAGGCTAGCAATGTCCTTCACCTGCATATTGCGGTAAAAGCGATATTCCATAATGGTGCGCTCTTTGGTGGGTAACGATTCAATCGCTTTTTTGATAGCCCGCCCCAATTCCACAATTTCCAGACTTTCCTCAGGCGTCGCCGAGCCATCTTTAATAAACTCATACGGCGTATCGCCGTCACTGCCTTCCTGAATGCTCTCGATGGACAGAATCGTCTCGTAAACCGTCTCCCGCACTGTTTCCGGGGAGGGCGTTGCAGCCGAATTCCCGGAAGTCCCGCTTTTTTCACCATCCTCTGACGAAGTTTCAGCGCCCGCCTCTTCGCCTGTCTCCTCCTCATCGCTTTTGTGCTTGAGCGTATACCACTTGTAACGGGAGCGCAGCTCATTGCGAATAGCCCAACGGGTGGCTGTCGCCATATAGGAGGTATTCAGCTTTTCAATCTGCTCTTCGGTCTTATTCCGAAGCAAAGCCTGGATGGCGATAGCGCCAATACTGACCAGTTCCTCGTAATCCACCATGTGCGACGGAATACGACGATACTCCACCTTGGCGACTCGTTCCACCAAGGGCAGATATTTCGTGATATTGACGCTTCCTGTTAATTTTTTAGGAGAGGACACTCTGGCTCGATCCACCACAAAATTAACTCACTCTAGTTTTCAGGCTTCTTTTCAACGATGGGGGGCGCCATTCCTTTGACCCGCCAAGCGAACATCAGGATTTCCGCAACTGCCTGGTACAAATCCGGAGGGATTTCCTGATCAATTTCTACCAACCTAAATAATGCTCTGGCGACCACGGGATTTTCGACCACCGGAACGCCGTGTTCATTGGCAATTTCCTTAATGCGCTCAGCAAAAAGTTCAGTTCCTTTGGCGACCACTCGTGGGGCTTCCATTACTTCAGCATTATACTTTAACGCCACGGCAATGTGTATCGGATTGGTCGTAACTACATCAGCCGTAGGAACAGCTTCCAGCATGCTCCGCTGAAGCAGTTGCATGCGTCGCTGTCGAAGCGCATGCTTAATCATCGGATCGCCTTCGGTATTCTTGAATTCATCTTTCATTTCTTTAAAGGACATTTTTTGGTCCTGCATGTATTTCCAGCGCTGGTAAAGGAAATCCGCCAGACCAAGGACCAAAAAAGCAAGCCCCGCATACATGATGAACTGCATCACCACCTCGCCCAGAATGCCCAGCAAGGCAAAGACGTTTTCACTTCCCCCAATCGCCAAAAAATGCCCTAGATACTTCTGAAAGACAATCCAGGCCATCCAGCCGAGCACCAGCACCTTGATGATGTTTTTCACCAGCTCAATCACCGTGCGCTGGGAAAAAATATTCTGGAAACCCTTAACGGGATTCAGTTTATCGAATTTCGGCTCAATCGTTTTCGTGGTAAATATCGGCCCTACCTGGAAAAAATCCGTCGCAATGGCAATAAGGGCTGCTCCCAGGATAAACGGGGCAATCAGAAAAACCAGCGTCTTGATGGTCAGTAGCGCCAGGTATTGCCAACCGATGTTTTCAATGCTCTTGTTTGGAATCTGCTCAAAGATGAGAATGAACAGCGTGGCAATTTCCTTCCAGATAATCGGAGCCAACCCCAAAATCAGCATGAACATCGCCATCAGGAACACAGCAGCCGACAGGTCGCGGCTTTTGAAAACCTGACCTTGCTCCTTGGCCTTTTTCAGCTTTTGAGGGGTCGCCTCAAACTGCTTATTCTCATCAGCCAACGCTGAAATTCCTTATGCCTCGCTTGGGGTTCAGAAGAATGCGTTCCGACTCTTTTGATTATACGCTTCCTGATGCCGCGCGATTCATGCAGCGCCCTAAATGGTCACCGTGAACAAGCCAAGGCAACCTGCCTCGCCAAAATGCAAACGTTCTCAGGCTTTAGCAGCTTCCTTGGCAACGGCAGCTTTTTCCTACCGGGCTATCGCTTTTTCTTCAGGGGTTTTGGATGTAACTACTCGCCGCCAGAGCCGCTTTGCCTTTGCTTTTGCGGCAAAGCGCGTATCATAAAACCACTCCCCGGTTTTACGGAAACCGCCCTTGATCTTCTTAACCAGGCCGCTTCCAAGCTTCTTGGTGTGCTTGTTAACCACAGCCTTTTCAAGCGGCTTGGTGACGGCTTTTGCTCCAAGATCGCCCAACCAGCGCAAAATACCTGTAGCAACCAGTGCGGTGCTAGCCCATACCACAACCTGGCTTGTCGAATAGCCTGTCGGAGCGCCACCCGTCAGACTGTCAGCAGTCGTTCTGACAGCATTGCCGACTGGTTTACCAACCCTCATTAAAACACTGAGAGGAGATGCCCCAAAGCGAGGTGCAGACGAAGGTGCTGAAACCATAACCTTGATTCCTTACGGTTGCTCATGGATCTGCTCCATGAAAACAACTCAAGGCAACTTTGTGTCAGCACGACAGGCCAGACAATAGAAAGACCAAAATGCACCTATGCTTGGGCGGATTCTGCTAATTGCTTTTTAGAGCGGGAAAACAACTTTCTTTTTACGGAACTTCCGGCATCATACAACCAGGTTCCCGTTTTCCTGGCCAGGTTGCCAGCACCTTCCCTGGTCGCCTGAGCGACGCGTTTCGTATATTTGTTCACAAACGGTTTAGACACGCCTTTAAGAAGGACGTCACCCGTCTTATCAACCAGCTTGTTAACAACACTGGCCCCAACCAAGCCCGCAATAATCGCCTTGGGGCCAACTGCAACGACTTGCTCCTGATCATCTTTTATTTTGGGGACAACCTTCTCTTTAAAAACGGCAGCAATATGGCTTTCACGAAGAGCACTCCCAGCACGCCTTAAGGAACTCGATAAAGCGCCGCCGAACTGAACCGACGGACCTGGCCCTACCGTTGAAGAAACCCGATTCATTATCCATCACCCCTTGCTATTTGTGTTACATCATAATTCGGTATGAATGGCACCCAATCATCGGGCATCATTTTTCCATCGACATGGGAATTTGACAAGAATCTGTTGCAAAACGCTTTATAAACTCCGTACAATAGGGAAATGACTTTATTTAATGCGTATCCTCTCGATCCTCAGGTTTTACAAGCGTTGGATCAGATGGGCTACCATAGCATGACGCCCATCCAGGAACTCGCAATCCCAAAACTGCTGACTGGACAAGACTTTTTAGGCCAAGCCCCCACAGGAACCGGCAAGACTGCCGCTTTTGGAGTCCCCCTGATTAGCCGAACCCCACTCGATACGGGACGTATTGAAGCGCTTATTTTGGGGCCAACCCGGGAGCTGGTTCAACAGATTGCAGAAGAACTCAACCGCATTGGCGCGGTCAAGGGCGTTAAAGCGCTCCCCATCTATGGAGGAGAAAGCGTTTTTGCCCAAAAAGACGTCCTGCGCCAGCGTAATTTTCAAATTATTGTGGGAACGCCCGGTCGAGTGCTGGATCACATTCGGCAACTGACGTTGGATCTCTCCAATACCCGACTGGTCATTCTGGATGAAGC
>DATNQC010000379.1:0-1858 GCA_036702885.1 Oculatellaceae cyanobacterium
GAAAGTATCGGTTTAAACATTACGAGGATGCTCCTTTCAGGGTTAGTTTGGCTTCCGTCGCAAGCCGACGCTGATTCACCCACTGGACAACCAGCACGCCGGAAACAATAACAACGGAGCCGGCAAAAATCGTGGGCGTCATCGGTTCACCCAAGAATAGCCAGCCAAAGATAACAGTCAAGACCGGCGTAACGTAAGCAAATGTGCTGGAAATGGAAACCGGCAATGTCTGGAGAACATACAGATAACACGGTGTGGCCGCAATACTCCCCACCAGAATCAAGTATGCCAGAGCCACCAAGGATTGCTGGGTAGGGTGAATGGCGCTCCAGTCATGAACAGTCAGCAAGCACACTGGTATCAACAGCAAGCCGGCCGCCAGATTCTGCAAGCCTACATTCATCAATAGGGAAGAGGCTGTCTGGCGTTTACGCGCATAAATGGCGCCCAGCGACCAGGAAAAGGTGTTGCCCAACATCACCAACACGCCAATCCAAAAGAGCGGATCCGTGGATTCCAGGTGTGTGAGGTTGGGAGAAAGGAGAATGAGCATTCCGATAAAGCCAATCATCAGCCCCACCAGCGCAGCCGGCGGAATTTTTTCCCGCGGCGGCAGTATGGAAGACAGCCAGAGCATCCAGAACGGCGTTGTAGCCACCATCAACCCACCAAGCCCTGTTGTCATATGCTTTACCGCCCAGCACACGGCCGAGTTGCCGCCAAAAAATATCAGTGCGCCAATAATAAAATTCGTTTTCACATCTTGCCAAGAGGGCAGTTTTTCCCCACGCAGCAGGCAAAACGCAATTAACAGCAAACCCGCCAGTGAAAAGCGAATCATCGGCAACAACGCCCAATGGATGCTATCGACACCCACCTTGATGGAACCAAAAGTGGTTCCCCAAATGACGTATACGGCAAATAAAGCCAGATAGGCCTTGGAAACGCGATTATCCGATGCAAGGGGCGCAATCATAAAGTCAATCTCACGAAATATGGGCCACTCTATAAAACGTGGCTCCAAAGGGCAACTGAATAAAACCAAATCGCTTGTACAAGTTGATCCGGGATCGAAAATCGGCCAGCCATTCAATCGGATACGCCAGCATTTCCACAGGTTCGCCCAGGGTGGTTATAAGGGCGGAAATGCTTTGGCCTGACATCCCTGAATCTCCAATGCGTCCTGAACTCGTGTGTACAAACCATCCGCGCCGGAATGATTAAAAAAAAGCAACCAAATATATGTCCGTGGGTGGGTGATGGGTCAATGGATTTGGAAAAGTAAGAATAAGTTATACATATCACCAAAATACGGCGCCAACAAGCCATTCGACCCAGTGGTTTCCCGCTCTCAGGGACTCCTTTTTGTGGTTCCTGCTTCAGAATTTCCCTCATCCAGTGGATTTTTTACAACGTTGGTTCAGCTTCCTTCAGACGGCCCGATAGCAACCATAGGGCATTTGTTGAAGGAGAAGCCGACGTATGAGCTGGATCAGGAACTTGGCACTCATTGGCTGCTGTGCGCTTTCCGCAAGCGTCATCACAGCGACGGTATCCTGGATGGACGCCAACACACCGGGATATACAGCCGATGAGGCGCTGGAAAAAGCAAACCTATCCTTGAGCCGGTTCTGCACCCAAAAAGGCATCAACCGTGAACACCTCAAACTCGTCAACATTCACACCCCTCCGGCCTTCAACAATCATGCAAACAGGGGAAAATGGCAGTTTGATTTTTACTCCCCCCAGACCGGACTCATTGGCGTCAAGGTATCGGAGCCCAGCCGAAAACTGGCAGCAGTAAAGCCTCGCTCCTGAACTGGAAGTCCTTCATTTGGAGGAATCCCTGGGCTTGATA
>DATNQC010000381.1:0-2200 GCA_036702885.1 Oculatellaceae cyanobacterium
CCTTCAGGCAGTGGATGAAAAGCGATCTTTAAACCGATACGCTGTATATGGAACTCGAGAGGTGTGAAAGTGGCGTGACAGGCTGAAGGCCCTTTCATCCAAGTGGAAAAAAGACAGAGGTAGGATACTTGTCTATCAGTGGCGTTCAACAAGCGCTTCAGCGCATTCGGGAAATCAGGGAGCGGTTTGAACCTGCTTCCGTGAAGCCGGATGTGGAAGGCTTTGCCTCAATGCTGCGGGATGCCGGGCGCTCTTTGAGAATGGAAGCCGCCTTTTCTCCCGATAGTTTGGAGCCACTGATTCAGGAGCAAGGATACTTGCAGGGACTGGATCCCAACCTGTTAAAGGCGGTCATCAAAACGGAATCCAACTTCAGGCTTGATGCGGAATCTCCAGTGGGGGCGCAGGGCTTGATGCAGTTAATGCCTGCAACGGCGCGGGCGTTGGGGGTGTCCGACAGTTTCGATCCGGTGCAGAATATCGCCGGGGGGAGCCGCTATCTGAAAAGTCTGCTGGAAAAATATCAATCCCTGTCGAAAGCGCTGGCTGCTTATAATGCCGGTCCCGGCGCGGTGGATAAGTATGGCGGGATTCCGCCGTATGCTGAAACGATCCGCTATGTGCAGAAAGTGATTGCTGCCTATAACGCGTATTCCAATCAAAAACCGGGAGGCGTGTAGCGTATGTTGAGAGGTTTATACACGGCTGCGTCCGGGATGTTGTCTGCGCAAATGGCAACGGATACGCTCGCAAGCAACCTGGCGAACGTTAATACAATTGGCTTCAAAGGGAATAAGCTGAATTATCAAAGTTTTCCGGAAATGCTGATGAACCGGCTCAGTTCGCAAGGTGTTGCGCCGGTGGGCAGCATTATGACCGGCAGCCAAATCTATGGAACGTTTACGAACTTTTCCCAAGGCCAAACGGTGGCAACCGGCAATACCTTCGATATGGCCATTGAAGGGGGCGGTTTTTTCACGGTTAAAAATCGCTACGGGCAGTTGTACTACACCCGGGCTGGTAACTTTACCATTGATGAGAACGGCTTCCTGACCACGCTGAATGGGGATCGCGTACAGGGCGAACTGGGCGATATCCAGCTGAATCTGGACGAAGGGCCGTTTAACATCAATCAGCGGGGCGAATTGATCGCCAGAACTCGCATGGTGGATCGTTTCAAAATTGCTCGTTTTGTCGATGACCACGCGCTGGAAAAAGTGGGTGACAACCTGTATGCGGCGGGCAGGAATGCACAATTGCTCCCCGCACCTGCTGCGGACGCGTCGCTGGGGTACAAAATCCATCAAGGCATGCTGGAGCAATCCAATGTGAATCCGGTTGCGGAGATGGTGAACAACATCCAGGGTTTACGCCTGTATGAGGCCCTGCAAAAGAATATCCATTTGGCAAATGAAACGCTGCAGAAAGCGGTGAATGATGTAGGCCGCTACAGAGGCTAGAACTGACAGAACCAATTTTCCTGATCCAATTGGAGGCGACAACTGAATGCTAAGAGCGCTTTATACCGCAGCCAGCGGTTCACAGACACAGCAATTCAATATTGATGTCATTGCGAACAACATCGCCAACGTCAACACGACCGGTTTTAAAAAAGCCCGCGCCGAGTTTGAGGATCTGCTGAGCCAGACGTATTCCGCAGCAGGGGCGATTGGTGATCAGGGTACGGTTGACCCGGTGGGCGTGCAGGTTGGTTTGGGGGTTAAAGTGTCTGCCACCCAGCGCATCTTCTTACCGGGGTCGCTCATTCAGACGGGTAACCCGCTGGATCTGGCCGTACAAGGCGAAGGTTTCTTCCAGGTGCTGACCGATAGCGGTGAAATCTGTTATACGCGCGATGGTAGCTTTAAGCGGGATGCAAACGGTACGGTTGTGACCTCTGATGGCTACCCGATTCAGCCCAACATCACCATTCCCAACGATGCCACCGAAATTGTGGTGGGTTTGAACGGTGTTGTCTCCATCCGTCAGGCGGGCTCTGCGGACTTGACGCAGGTGGGGCAGATTCAATTGGCCCGCTTTGCCAACCCGGCCGGTTTGGAAAGTATCGGGCGCAACCTGTTCCAGCAAACGCCGGCATCCGGTAATGCCGTGCTGGGAACCGCCGGTCAGGGAGAATTTGCCAAGACCACTGTGACGCAAGGCTTTTTGGAAGGCGCCAACGTGCAGATGGTGGAGGAAC
>DATNQC010000395.1:0-12097 GCA_036702885.1 Oculatellaceae cyanobacterium
GTACTGGGGTTCAAAATCCTTGTCGATATCAACGCCCAGCTTTTTCTCCGGCAAATCGCGGATATGCCCCACGCTGGCCTTAATCTGAAATTTGCTGCCGAGAATCTTTTTGAGAGTTTTGGCCTTGGCGGGGGACTCGACAATCACCAGGGAACGACTGCCGCCACCGTCTTCCGCTTCCTCATCAAACCCGGAGTCGCCACCGGCCTTTTTGGTAGAGGCCTTTTTTGTGACGCTTTTTGTCTTGGTCGTTGTTTTGCTGTTTTTGGATGCTGCTTTCGGCATGGATAAAAAACGTTCCATTCAAAATTCTGAATTTGCGGGGACGCTGTCCTGCTTAGGCGCTGTTTGCCTGAACCCGGACGGTCTGCACAATATTAATAGTTATATCAGACAAAATGCAAGGGGAAGTATGAGACTGTCCCGCTCCCATCCGGCCCGAAGGGGTCAAGCCTCCGGGGCTTTGGTGAGGTGCGCCCTCCCCTTATCCATGTCTCGCCATGTCTGACGAGAATCAACGGGATAAAAAAATTTCCAAAAACACGATGCGGGACTATAATGTTAATATTGCTTCATATTATAATGAGCGACACGAAAGCCATGCTGGTTTGGCAAAGCGCATGGCAAGGCACACAGGATAGAGCAGTTAGGTTTGGTTCACGACGAGGAGGCCGTCCGGTTCGTCTTGGGGGACCGGTTGCGCTGACTAGAGAAGAGGTTAGAGATGATGCAATCCCTATTGAAAAAAACGACTGGTGCGTTGCTTGCACTCAGCTTTGCGATTTTGCCGGGCGTATCCCTGGCTGATGGCACCATTCCGCTAAGACCCTTGCAGGATACCAATGTGTATTCTTACTCTGGCTATTCCAACAGCTATGGAAGCAGCTACTATACGCCTGATAACAATGGCTATTACCTGCAGGGGCGTGTCATCTCCATTCCCAAAGGAACGCTGATGACCGTTCAAACCAACCAACCCATCAGCTCCTACGGCACGCGGGTGGGCGATACGATTTCCGCTACGCTTGAAAGCGACGTTTTTGTAAATGATATGGTCGCCATTCCAGCGGGAACGCAAATTCTGGGACAGGTCGCCAATGTGGTTCCAGCCAGCCATCTGGGCAAGCACGGCACCATCGACGTTCGCTTTGACAGTGTCAAACTGACGGATGGACGAACCATCCCCATGCGGGCGCACATCGTGACGCAAGATCAAAGCGGCGTGCTGAAAGGCGACAGCTACCTGATGGATATTGCCAAAGGCGTCGGCATTGCCGGGGTCAGCACCGGGGTTGGCACCCTCATGGGAACGGCAGCCGGTGGCTTGCTCGGTAGCGTTGGCACCGGGGCTTTGTTCGGGTTAGGCGTTGGCGCGCTCGGCGGGATGGGTTATGCCGTCGCCCGGAAAGGGAAAGAAGTTGTTCTACCTGCCGGCTCCCGGATGAGCTTGATGGTGGACATGCCAGTCACCGTGAGCAACTAACGTTTTTAGCTTAGGCAAAACGCTCGGCAGCAGCCGAGCGTTTTGTTTTGCTTAGGCTAAATCCAAAAGTAGACAGCGCAAAAGCCCCCTTCTTCCAATATCACCTCTCTCCCGCAATGACTCCCTAAAAGCGAAGTTTGGGTTGTAGCTGCTGCATCCAGCGATTCAGCGGTTTGCTGGTCGCCCCCGGCATCCGTTTGTAAAAGTCCTGAATGTCGCTAAAGGGCCGATAACGTAGAATTTTCAGGGCGATATCCTCGTTAATCCCCGGCACGGCTTGCAGTTCTTGCCAGCTCATGCCATTGACCTCGAAATGCTCAAAGATCGTCACACGTTGGCGAAAATCCGAAATGGAAGCCAGCTCCGGCGGGATATAACTATCCTGGAACGCGTAGGCATGCGCATTGTCCGGCCGGAAAAGGAACAAGAATGCGAGCAGAAAAATCCAGTGCTTCATGAAATCTCCAAAATACGCGTCCTGTCATCGACGCGCCAGCCCAAAAAGATGCTTTTCATTGTATATAAATCCGGCCCCCCAAGTACATTTCCATTTTGGGGGCTGAACGCCGTCTGTTGGAAAAGTGATTCTTTCTGTACTCCCGCAATATTGACCTATGCCTGAGCTTGGCCTCCAAATATCGAATTTACAACTCGTTACAAGTGGGTTCGCAAGGGTTAAGTTTTGGCAGCTGCCCCCGATATCCACCATGTGAATGAGTTCATACTTAATGAATCTCACTTCCCCAACCTCCTCCCCAAGTCACGCTACCGTTGATCGGTAGCTTTCTCTTTTTCTTCGTGCATGACAACGCCCTCGGCGCCATTGATTCACACCGAGGGCATTGCCTCATCACCAGAAAAAAACGACCGAGAAAAAGCTCTCACACAAGCAGCAGAGCTACAGAACGTCTCTGAGAAAGTACTAGCTTACCCTTACGGGAAGAAGGCAAACAGATCCAGGATGCCGGCGGCTTGGGCAATCAGCAGGAAGCCAGCCGCAATAAACACCCCGGCGCTCAGCTTGTTCACCACACTGCCCACGCGCCGAAAAGTCGCCATTTGCTTAATGAGTCCCGTGCACAAGCCCACCACCAACAGCAGCATGGATTGCCCGAAGGCGTAGGCAAACAAGCTGAAGCCGCCCAAAACCCAGTTGGCTTCCCGGCTGATAAAGCCCAGAATCCCGGTGAGAAACGGCGTTCCGCAAGGGGAGCTGGCTGCGCCAAATGCAGCGCCCATTAGCAGCGGCGCCAGAATCTGCCCTGGCTTGCTTTCCGGCAGCCTGGTCACAAACTGCGGCAAGGGAAGCTGAATGACTTCCAGCAGATGCAACCCCATCACAATTGCGACAATGCCCAACACATAATACCAGTAGTTGCCGACAATCGCTCCCATGGCCATCCCCAGCAGGCTGGCCAGAATCCCCAGCAGGGTGAGGACCAGGGCAAAGCCCAGCATAAACAGCAGGATTTGCTGCAATACGGACCACTTGGAGGTTTCGCCATAACCGCCCACATACCCGACCAACACAGGCAGCATGCCCACCGTGCAGGGCAGCAGCGAACTAGCGATGCCGCCTAGAAAGGCCAGTAACAACACCGTATAGGAGTGGGCATTCAGGGATTGCAGAAAGAGCTGTTGGAAATAATCCATCGATCGAACACCTTATTGTTTGGGCGAACGCCCGCTTATTGGTCCGTTTTTGCGGCCGTTTCCACGCCAGCGGACTGAAGCTGATTCAAAGCCGCATGGACAGTATCGGGCGATTGGTAATTATAAAGCACGTTTTTAATTTCCCCGTCCGTGCCAATAAACACCAAAACGGGTACTGTCACCGGCTTAAAGGTTCTCAGGAGAGCTGCGGCTTTTTCCTGATCCTCCATAACATCCACACCACGAAAATGAATGGTGGGGAATTGGGAAAGCGCCTTTTCCACCACGGGTTTCAGCCGTTGGCAGTCATGGCACATGCGGGAACTGAATGCAATGAGCGCAGGCTTTCCTTGCGCTTCCGGCAATGCTTCCCGAATCTCCTGAGCGGTGGCGCGGCGAAGGCCCATAAAGTGCGCATCGTTTAATTGGGGAAACTGCGCGCCCAACCGCTTTGCCCCACCCGGAGCCACTTGCACGCTGGCAGGGACAACAACCTTGGATGCGCTTTTCAGGATGCCGGGCTGCAGCAAACGAAACGCTAAAAAGAGCAGCAGGACAAAAAGAAAGAGCACTAACAGGCGAATTTTCTTTTCCTGAGCTAAAAAGCGAGGGGTCATAATTAGCCTCATCGGGTTTCTTAACACATGGGTTCTTGATGCCGGGAGCCCAACCTGCTCCGCTCCTCTGCTGATCTTAGTGGACTTTTCACCATCTCTCAAGCGCCAGCACAGAAAAGCATGGAATAAACCTCCATCGTGCAGGATTGAGAAAACTCCTCACCGTAGTAAGTAGTGAAATTCAGGTCAGCTCAGCTTCAACTCACTTAAAACATGAGGACGAACTGATTTTGGAAAGGTTTCAGCCAAAGTGTTCAAACGGCCAAAAGCCATCCTTGACTAAATTATAGAATATTGGTAAAAAACAAGTTAAGATATATGAATCTTTCTTTGGGACGCCGGGAACCGTAAAAACCGCTGATACATTCACAAAACAGAATGTCAAGCCTCTTCGCCCAAAACGTAACATCCTCCGTAGAGCAAGATTCCCATGCCAAAAAAAACGAAAAGTGCTAAGATACTGAATCTACGGAAGCAATAGAACGTAAGTGAAGGCTTTACATCCGGTTACATTTCGGACAGCGCTAACACAATCTTGACCCAAAACTCGTTTATGCAAATGACACATGTGAATGGTTTAGCAAGAGGGTCTGGATTGTTCGCTAGGGGATAAAGCAAACCGCGGGATACTGTGCGAAGCGGCATAGACACAAGACGGTAAGCCGGGTCCGGAAGGAGGATGCTATGTAACGGTACCATCATCGGGAGGGATTTGTTCCATTATGGCAACGACCACCAAAAAGGAAAAAGCGACCAAATCGTTTGAAGAACTCTTGGATGAGCTGAAGAACAGCCCGTCGGAAAAAACCCGCTACAATGCCGCCCGCATGCTAGGTGAAATGGGGGATCCTGCGGCCGTAGAACCGCTGATTGAGGTTTTGAAGCACGATAAGAACGGCTCCGTTCGTTTGTACGCTGCTCGCGCTCTTGGCGAACTGGGCGACACCCGCGCAACGATGCCGCTCATCGAATCGCTTCGTGAAGACCGCAATGTGGATGTTCGCGTTCGCGCCGCTCGCGCCCTTGGCCGCCTTGGTGGCGAGGAAGTGGTTCTTCCGCTGGTTGAGGCGCTCAGCGACAGCAACAGTCAGGTTTGTATGACCGCTGCAGACGCATTGATTGAAATTGGCGTCATTGCCGTCAAGCCGCTCATCGAAAGTCTTTCTCACGAGAAAGTTAATGTGCGTTGCGACGCCACCCGTGCGTTGGGTGAGCTGGGTGACGCCAGTGCGGTTGACGCACTGCTCGGCGTGCTGAATGATCCTTGGGTCAACGTTCGCCTCTACGCAGTGCAGTCGCTCGGGAAGCTGGGTGACAAAAAGGCGGTGCCGCACCTGATCGGAGTCTTGGAAAACGAGGCTGAAAACGATCTGGTTCGCGCAGGCGCCGCTGCAGCCCTGGGTATGTTGAAAGATGCCAAGGCGTTGCTGCCGCTCCGCAACCTGATCATGAAAGCCGAAGAACTCGGCGAGATCGAAGATACGGCGTTGAAAGCCTACAAGATGATTATGGCTGCCAACTGGAAAACCGTGCCTGGAGCCAACTACAAAAAAGCGGCTTCGGCTGGCGCCCAGAAGTAGCCATTGCTGAAGAGGTTCTCTCCCGTATTGTCGATTGGTATCACGTAAGTGGGAGCTCCCCTCAACTTACGAAATTCCTCAAAAAGACCTGGCGGACGGCGTCAGGTCTTTTTGTATGACAACCTTGAACAAGAGCAGCTTCACTTGACCATGTAACCAAAATATTACAAAAGATGGGCAATCGCCCCTTATTTATTGTTTTTATATATAAAAGAATACCTAAGAGAGCGGCATTTATAGCAAAGAGGGAATAACATGGGTATATCTCCTTTTAACTGGACAACCAGTCAATTTAACAGATGGTTCAACGCCGTAGACGGTGGTCCTGGCAAGGGTGATGGCATTATCACATATGATGAATTAATAAAAAGACGTGAGGCTCGAAAAGGACAAAATACTAGCACCGTCGATTACTTAATCAAACATTGGGAGGAACTTGCTGGAAGCAAAACCAAAAGCTTAAACCGCACAGATCTTTTAAACAACACTCGTACTGACTTAGGAGATCCCGTATTTTCACTAACAAGAGATACAAAACGAACTATCAGTACCGACAAATTTGATAGCTGGTTTGATTCCTTAAAAAATCAATGGAGCGAGGACAACTTTATCAATAAAGATGACCTCAAGGATCGCATTGAAGAAGGTAAACTGCGGGGCTTCCAGACACCGAATGCACGATTTTTATTGAATAACTATGACCGAATTGCTGGAAAAGATGGAAAAATTAGCTACGAGGAAGCTAAAAACGCTAAATTTGACAAAGATGACTTAAAGAAAAACAAAAGCAAGAATGCGCCTAAAGCAGGCGATAATGTGAATCAAGTGACTAAAAAGCCAAAATCTGATAGTAAAGGTAAAGCTAATAATCAAAAAACTGAAAATAAGAAATAGAACTTGATTGCCTTACACTACGAGAAACCCTCCAGCCATTAGCTTGGAGGGTTTCACCTTCTCGGACTTCTGTTGACCTATCCTATCTCTGGCTGAAATAAATGCCTACATCGTTCAATATCGATTTAACGGCTAAAATCTCTCATTTGTGAAAGCACCCGCTCAAGCTGGTTTTGCAAATGTTCCGGCGTTCCCCGGTTATCCAGAATTTGCCATGCGGCGTGCGCGCGAGTTTTCTCTCTTTTTTCCGCAAGCGGCATCTGGTTGCGAATGCGGGCTTCAGCATCCTCCCGCGACATGCCACGGTTTTGCATCAACCGTTCCACCTGCTGCGCCTCATCCGTTTCCAGAAGCCAGACTTCGTCATAACGATCCTGCAAGCCCGATTCAAATAACAGCGGAATAATAGAAACTACTATCAACGCATCCGCATGTTGCTGATAAAAGCGTTCAATCACGTCACGGGTTTTTGGGTGAATCCAGCTTTCCAGCAGCTTTCGCTTGGCAACATCATTGAACACGATGCGCCCCAGCGCCGGACGATTCACCGCGCCATCGGCATCAAAAACAGCATCCCCAAATGCCTCTCGAATCCGGCGTTTCAAATCCTCGTCTTCCCTCAACAAGGCATGGACCACATCATCCGCGTCAATCACGGGAATGCCTTTGGATTTCAAAAACGCTCCCGCCAGCGATTTGCCGGAGGCAATACCGCCTGTCATCGCAACACGACGCACTTTTCGAGGAGCGGAAGGCATTCAGTCTCTCCTTTTTGAGAAAACAGCTCAGCATTTTTATGCTAACACAGGGCTTATGCTAGCATAGAGAGAATCGCGGCTCGCCGTTATGAAATCAGGATTGACGCATGAAGTGGAAAGACTTTGACCTATCGCACAAGGTATACGCATGGCTTGCCGCCGTGTTCGTGATTTCGCTCGTCATTGCAGATTTGACAGGCAGCATGCTGTTTTCCTTTCGCCCCCCATTCCAAAAGGAACTGGTCCTGCTTTCCGCCGGGGTGTTGCCCTTCCCGATCACGTTTATCCTGACGGACTTGGTGAATGAATTCTACGGTAAATCCGCCGCGCGATTTATAACCTGGCTGGGCTTTGGCATGTGCCTGCTGACTTACGTATATTTATCTGTGGGAGCCATGCTGCCGGTGGATGATCGCACCTTGCTGCCCAAGCCCGCATTCATGCACATTTACACGCAGTATACAGGCATGTTTGTGGCATCGCTGATTGCCTATTTGATTGGCCAGATGCTGGACATCCAGGTGTTTCACGTGTTTCGGACCATTACCAAGCACCGCCTGATCTGGCTTCGGGCAACCGGCTCAACTGTGATTTCCCAGCTTTTTGATTCTCTCGTAGTCACGACCATTGCGTTTTGGGGACAAATGCAGGCATCCGATATGCTTCGGTTGGCTTTAGGCAATTACACCTGGAAGTTTTTCATTGCCGTGGGCATTACACCATTGTTGTATCTGGGGCATTATGTGATGAAGCGCCTCATGCCCGGGCAAGAAGCCCAACTCCCGGCAGAGTACCAATATTAAGGTAAGAACGCCAACTGCTTCTCCCGCTATTCAAAAAAGGGGTTGTAATTCTAAAGCAAAGCACCCATACTGGAAAGACGCTACTTTAGAGTATGGGTTTGTTTTCTCTGATACAGGACGACGGACCTCCGCTGAATGTAAGCGATATACCCCTTAACAAATGAGGTCCCGATGCCTGTAATGGATATTGTGTGCGCTGCATGCAGCACTGTATTTGAATTTACCGAAGAAGAGCGCGAATTTTACGAATCCAAGGGCTTTCAGCCACCCAGAAAGTGCAAGCCCTGCCGTACTGCCGCCAAACAAAACCGCGGTGGTGGTAGCTATGGCGGAGGTGGATACGGACGTCCACAGCGTCCCATGTATGATGCCGTTTGCGCAGGCTGCGGCGTCAACACGCAGGTTCCCTTTCAGCCCAACGGCAGCAAGCCGGTCTATTGCCGCGATTGCTACCAGCGCTCTTCCTATTAACACAAGGAGAGTCTGAGATGGCAAAGAATAACCAGAAAAAAGAAAAAGCGGCCCGCAACCGGGAAAACGCCATGAAGTACCGCAAGAAATCAAGCTCCAAGGGGCGCCCACCACGGAAGCCCGCCTAGAACTGTCTTGCAAGACGCTTCTTTCGATTGCGCCGTATTTTTGAAGCGTTCTATTGTGTTGCCTCAAATATTGGTTTGACAGGCAAGCCAATTATTTTGACGTATCGCCATTTATCCCCTCATTTGTCTTTCCCGGCATTTGCGGATTCATCGCACAGCATCCTTTGGTAAATCATCAGCCGATTTTACTGTTGGCTGGTGATTTTGCCTTGCTGGAGATAGCTGGTCTGTTTCCACACAGGCGGGTATACTGAGAAAAACATGGTTGTTGAGACGTTGAGAGAGGGAAAATGCTGAACCAGGAAATGATGCGCGGCTTAATTGAACGCATGCCCAAAGCGGAATTGCATTTGCACATCGAAGGCACACTGGAGCCGGAATTGATGTTTGAACTGGCGCAACGGAATGGTGTTAAACTACGCTTCGCCAATGTCGCGGAAGTCCGGAAGGCATACGCGTTCCACAACCTCCAATCGTTTCTGGATATTTATTATGAAGGCGCCAGCGTGCTATTGCACGAGCGGGATTTTTACGATCTTGTGCGCGCTTACCTGGAGCGGGCCACACGGGACAATGTCCGGCATGTGGAAGTCTTTTTCGATCCGCAAACGCACACGGAACGGGGTGTGCCGTTTGAAACGGTGATCAAAGGTCTGCACCGGGCATTTGAAGACGCGAAGCATCTGCACGGCATCAGTTACCGATTGATTATGTGCTTCCTACGGCACCTTAGTGCGGAATCCGCGATGAAAACATTGAAGGAAGCCCTGCCATTCCACCAATGGATTGCTGCCGTCGGACTGGATTCCAGCGAAGTGGGACACCCACCCGGAAAGTTTAAAGACGTGTTTGATCGCGCGCGGAGCGAGGGCTTTCTGACGGTTGCCCATGCGGGCGAAGAAGGACCCCCGGAATATATTTGGGAGGCGTTGGATTTGCTCAAGGTTCGTCGCATTGATCACGGCGTGCGCAGCCTGGAAGATCCCAGACTCGTCGCCAGATTGCGAGATGAGCAGGTGCCGCTGACCGTCTGCCCGCTTTCCAACGTCAAGCTACGCGTGTTTGATCGCCTGGCCGATCACAACCTGAAAGCCTTGCTGGAAGCCGGTTTATGCGTAACCATCAATTCCGACGATCCGTCATATTTTGGAGGCTACGTCAATCAGAATTATCTGGAAACGCAGCAGGCACTGGGCTTATCGGCAGAGCAAGTAATTCAGCTTGCGAAAAACAGTTTTATCGCCAGCTTTTTACCGGATGACGAAAAACAGAAAATGCTGGGTGAATTGGATCAACTCCACGCAACGCTTCACGCCGCCGTTTAAGGCGAGTCGGCATTTAAGCATTTTCTTGCCCGGCTCTGTTATTTACGAGTCAATTCAACCTAATTCACTTCAATTAAATCAAAGCCTGTCAGCACTCAATGAAAGCTGACAGGCTTTTTCCAGTTATCAATATTGGTTTAAACAGAACACTCAGCCTGGCAGGGAGCCAGCATTTCCCGAACGAATTGGGAAAGTTGATTGAGGCGCTCCGCTTTCGGCGCATCCTGAATAAGTTGAATCACCCGCGAGCCGGTAATCACGCCATCCGCACCAGCACGGATCATTTTTTCCGCATGTTCCGGCTTGGAAATGCCAAAGCCCACGCAAAGCGGTAAATCCGTTTGCGCTTTGATACGGCGCAATAATTGCTCCAATTGCTGATCAAAGCGTTCTTCCACGCCCGTAATGCCCAGGCGGGACACAATATACAAAAAGCCTCCGGCAAATTGCACGATTGTTTTCAACCGTTCATCCGTGGTTAAGGGGGAGACGATGTGAATCAAATCAATACCCGACTGACGCGCGGCAGGGGCCACTTCTCCCATATTTTCCGGTGGCAGGTCGGCAATAAGCACGCCATCCACGCCGGCATCGGCCATATCGCTAAAGAATTGATCAATCCCGCGGGCAAGCACCATGTTGTAGTACACCAACATGCCAATCGGGATATCCGGCGCGTAGGCCCGAATCCGCTTCAGCAGCGCAATCGCGTCATCCACGGTGTAGCCGGTCGCCAGCGTTTCCGTAGCCGCTTTCTGGATAATCGGCCCATCCGCCATCGGATCGCTGAAGGCCAGTCCCAATTCCAGAGCGCTAGCCCCGGCGTCTATCAAGGCCTTAATCAGCTCAAAGGAGACTTCCTGATTCGGGTAACCCAGCAGCGTGAACGGAATAAACGCCCGACGCCCTTCGGCTTGCAGTCGTTCAAACAACTTGGGATATCGGGAAGTGGATTGTGGGATGGAAGTCTCAAGAGAAGACATAGGGTATTCTTTCCTGCTTTCTTAAACGCTGAGTGCTGCGGGCCGCTTTTCCAGGGCGCTCAGCACATGCTGTAAATCCTTGTCACCCCGGCCAGACAGGTTCACCAAAATGATGCCGTCCTCCGGCAGGTTTGCCGCCAACCGCTTGGCATAGGCCAGCGCGTGGGAGGATTCCAGCGCGGGAATGATCCCTTCCGCGCGGGTAAGCTCCTTAAACGCCTCCAGCGCTTCTGCATCAGTGGCGGAACTATATTCAGCCAGCCCGATTTCCTGAAAATAAGCGTGTTCCGGCCCCACCAGCGGATAATCCAGACCTGCTGCAATGCTGTGGGTTTCATACACCTGGCCGTCCCGATCCTGCAAGGCAAGACTTTTCATCCCGTGCAGACAGCCCGGCGTCCCTTTGGCCAAAACCGCACCGTGACGATCGGTATCCAGCCCGTCACCGGCCGGCTCCACGCCAACCAGGCGAACGCTTTTTCCCGCTTCCGGCAAAAAGCCCTGAAACACGCCAATGGCATTGGAACCGCGCCCACACAGGCCACCACCGCATCCGGCAATCGCCCGGCCTGCTCCAGAATCTGCGCCCGAGCTTCCTCGCCAATTACTTTCTGGAAAAATTTCACCAGCGTGGGGTATGGATGCGGCCCGGCTGCGGTTCCCATCACGTAGTACGTGGTATCCAGGTTACTCACCCAATCCCGCAGCGCTTCATTAATGGCGTCTTTCAGGGTTTGGGAACCAGAGGCCACCCCGCGCACTTCTGCACCCAACAAGCGCATGCGCTGCACGTTGGGCATCTGCCGCTCCATATCCACCGCACCCATATAGATTTCCGTTTTCAAACCAAACAGCGCACCGGCCATGGCCGTTGCTACACCATGCTGCCCAGCGCCGGTTTCGGCAATCAGGCGGGTTTTACCCATCGCTTTGGCAAGCAAGGCTTGCCCGACAGCGTTATTGGTTTTATGCGCCCCGCCATGCAGCAAATCTTCCCGCTTGAGGAAAATACGTCCGCCCCAGGCTTTGGACAAATTTTTCGCCTCATACAGCGGCGTGGGGCGTCCCGCATAATGAGCCAGCAGATTCCGGAATTCCGCCAGGAAGGCTTCATCCTGACTGAACTTCAAAAAAGCGGTTTCCAGTTCCTCCAAGGCGGGCATCAGGAGTTCCGAAACGTAAATGCCGCCGAACTGGCCGAAAAATCCCATGGATTGCATATCAAACGATCTCCCTGTTGCATGAATCGGGTAGCGGGGCGCCCACCGACTGAACGGCCTGGCAAAACGCACGCATGGCTTGCGGATCTTTCTGTCCCGGCCGGCTTTCCACACCGGATGCGACATCCACGCCCCACGGACGAAAAGCGCGGACCACCTCCCGGACATTCTCCGCCTGCAAA
>DATNQC010000399.1:0-3228 GCA_036702885.1 Oculatellaceae cyanobacterium
CGTCCTGGAGAAGTACTGATCATAAGGGCGAATGCTTGCCAGCGTGGTTGCCATGGAGGCCGTATGCCAATCGTTTACATGCAACACATCCGGCCGATAATGCACCCGACGGAGCAATTCAAATGTGGCTTGACTGAAAACCAGGAAGCCTTCCAGCTCCCACTCCGGCTGCCCGTAAGGATAAACCTCCTGGCGTGCTCCAAAAAGCTCATAGTTGTCTATGAAGTAGACCGGAACGTTACTACGCGGAAGCTCACCCTTCCAAATACTGATGGGATATGTTTTTCCATTGAAATGGATTTCGTATGCAATATCTGTCTTTTCAAGCCGGTGCTCTTCCGGATTAATAAACCCGTACATGGGGGTCAGGATAATGCTACTATGCCCCAGTTCGGAGATTGCCCGCGGCAAACTGCCCATGACATCGCCCAATCCGCCCGCTTGTGAGAACGGCACCACCTCTGCTGAACAGAATACGATTTTCATGGTCCAGTATTCCCCGGTGAACAATATGTGGGAAGAGTACTACCTTAATCCAAACACAATAACCTGCCTACCCATGAGCAATTTGCCTAGGTGCCCCCTTCGGTCGCTGTAACCGCCAATTTGCTGATTCCCGCGGCCTGCGCAGCATCCATCGCAAAGGTCAATGCTTCATGACTGGCATCCGGGCTGGTCTTAATGACCACTCCATCCGGCTTGCTTCCTTTCAAAAGACGAAATTCATTGGCCAGCAATGCTGATTCCACCGTCTTGCCATCAATCGTGTATTGCCCAGCCGCGTCAATCATCAGCGTAATCGTCTTGGGCTCCTCTTTTGTCTCCTGGGAAGGACCAATCGAGGGGACAGACACTTTTAAACCTTGTGTATCCAGCATTGGCGCCACCACCATCATGATGATGAGCAACACCAGAAAGATATCTGTTAACGGCGTAATGTTGATTTCGTTAAAGACCTGTTTCCGTCCACCTGCACGCATTAGTAGCCCTCCACCGGCGCTTGGGAGCCCAGACCAGCCTGCTGCAGTTGTGTTTGCCGCGCATCGCTCAGAGCTTCTCCAGAAACAGTGACCTTCGTAAAGCCAGCATCTCGTGCTGCTTCAAATACTTTCAGGACTTCGCCGCTCTTGGTCGTTTTATCCGCCCGGATAATAAGATTTTTCTCTTCCGGCTCCGCTGCCGCTTCCTGACTCACTGGCGATCTGCCACTTCCTTTAGAAACCAGCAGCTCCTGCTGTTCCTTGAGTACATCCGACAAGTGGTCCTTGGACGCCTCTTTTCCCATCACATAGATAGCACCGTCCTTGGTAATCTCCACCGTCAGCTTATTCTGCTCCACAGGCGCACCGTTATTCAGTTGGGGCGGCTTGATGTCCTTCCGCAACTGCTGCATCATCGGCGCCACCACCATCATGATGATGAGCAATACCAAGAAGATATCGGTCAGTGGCGTGATGTTGATTTCATTGAAAATTTGCTTACGGCTGCCCGTTTGCATGGTTCATCACCTTGTTTTGAACAGTAAATGGGCCCTCTTAGTAACCGGCAGCCGGTCGTTGGGAGCCAGGAGCAACCGTTTGCTCCCGTTCATCAGCAAAACTCAGGAACAGGAGTTTCAACAGTTGGAAGTCGTCTTCGTAACGGTTCACAATGCTTTGGAAGTAGTTGTTCAGGGCCACGGCGGCAATAGCAACTGCCAAACCGAATGCGGTTGCAATCAACGCTGAGCCGATCCCGAACATAATTTGCGGCGCACCGCCGGCATCGCCAGCGGTTTTAGACATTTCCCCGAAGGTCAACAGAATCCGGACAACAGTACCGAACAAACCGAGGTACGGGGAGATGGTTGCAATCGTACCCAGCACAGACAGGTTCTTTTCCAGCTTGCGGCTGGCCAAGGCGGCGGTAATATCGTAAGAACGCTCAAAGCTTTCCGGCTGCTCCGCCAGAACCCGAACACCTTCTTCAGAAACTTCCCCAATGATGCCGCCCAGCTGAGAACTCAGCAGCTGGGAGTTTTCCAGACTACCGCGTTGCAGCTCCCGCTGCAGCCGATGAATGAATTGGACAACGTCCCGACGGTTTTTCTTGTAAAAAGTCCAGCGCTCAATAGCGACGGCAAGAGTCAGGATTGAGCAGGCCACAATGGGCAGTAGCACAAACCAGTCATTGACGATTGCAAATTGAATCAGCTCCATGGGTATCTCCTCATTACCATCTCAAGCCGCGCTTGGTATTTTTGGGATTGAGAACATTATAGTCAAATGTGAATTCTATCGGAAGTACGTCTTCCTTAACCTGCGGGGGAAACGGGATAAATGGCGTAGACGCCACAACCGCGGCAATTGCCGCCCGATCGGTTTCCTCATCTCCTGAAGTCTTCTTGGTTTCTATTTTAACCAACCTGCCGTCTCTTGCCAAATAAAAAAGCAAAAGGACCTTCCGACTGCTGGAACCTCGCGGCGGCGACCAATGCCGCTTAATACGACGCTCCAATTCCGCCATAAACGGACCAAAGTCAACATCCTGCGCAACGTCCAAACCGGCTTCACCACCGCCGCCTTGTCCACTGCCTACGCCGCCATCGCCAGAACCCGTCCCAACCGCGTTACCTGAACCATTTCCTCCGGATGCAGACGCCAAGCCGTCCAACTCACCGGAAGGAGAGCCGCCAGAGCCAGTATCTGGCTCCACAGAATGTTCAGCAACTTCCGCCGTTTCTACAGGTTTCGGCGTTGCAATTGCGGGTGGCGTCATCGACTGTGTTGCAGCCGGTTTTGGCGCAGCAATCGGCTTCACGGACGCAGGACTGGCAGCAGGCGCGCGTCGCGGGGGGGCTGCTTTCTTGGCAATCGCTTTCCCACTGCCGCCGGATGAGTTTGAAGCCGGTTTAAGCGGTTTCTCCGACTTTTTGCCACCCGCCCTTTGGTTTGCATTGCCCCTGAATTTAGCTCGTTCCGGCGGCGGTAATTTGACATCCGGAACCAGCACAAAGGTCAGATCAGCCTTTTCCGGTTTGGCTTCAAACAGGCTCCAAAGCGGAATCTGCAATACCAACAGCAAAATAGCAACCGCCACAATCGGCCCCAGCAAATGCGCCAGCGTCGATAACAACGTCGCTTTTCTCATGGGCATGCGATACAGGCGTCGTTCGGAATTCAGCAGCCGCAAACCTTGCCTGGGGCGCCTGGAAAAGGTTCGAGACACGGACGGCGCTCCTCCTTGCGT
>DATNQC010000413.1:0-11709 GCA_036702885.1 Oculatellaceae cyanobacterium
ACATAACCGCCGGTGATGGCAGCGACGCGGGTTCCGCCATCCGCCTGGATGACGTCGGCGTCAATCGTAATGGTCCGGGAGCCCAACTTGGTTAAATCAATCGAGGCGCGGAGCGTTCGGCCAATCAGGCGCTGGATCTCGGCGGTTCTGCCGGAGACTTTCAGGCGTTCCCGCTGGCTCCGGGTGTTGGTGGCGCCCGGCAACATGGCGTATTCCGCCGTCAACCAGCCGAGATTCTCATCCTTGAGCTGGTGAATATGCCGTGGCACACGGTCTTCCACCGTTGCTGTCACCAGCACATGGGTGTCCCCATAGCAAATCAGTACGGAACCAGGCGCATGTTTGGTGAACTGGCGTGTAATCTTGATGGGACGCAGCTCATCCGCCTTCCGCTGATCCGGTCTTGTGAACATGGGGAACCCTCTCTATATCGGTGATTCTTTTACTATAGAGAACAACAAAATTGCATACCGGGCAACCTGACTTGGCATGCCACGGTTCATTGCTTTTTTGTCGGCTGTTTGTGCGGTGTTGGATGTTTGCTGCGGTGGACGTCAGGTAGCAAAAGCGCTATGGCTTTCGGGTGTGTTATTTCGTTGAAGAGTTGGGGATCAATATAATTCCGGGATGGCGAAATGATCGGGGAAAAGGGGAAGCTCTCGTTCCGCAATGCCAAGTAGCGGGGATGAAACGCTGACCCGGATGGCAGCCGGCCAGCGGTTGGGGTGTTTGGAGAGCAGGTCCGGCAGGTTGATCCGCGCCACTTCCACGAGTTGGTCTTCACCCGGAGCGATAATAGGAATCATGCGCCTCTGTATGGAAATGGTTTCCCAACGCGCCGTTTTTTGAAGATGGGTGTAATCCGTGAGTTGGGTTAGCGGCGAGACTCGCAAATCACCGAGCTGCGCTTTTACGGTGACCGTCATGGGGATGTCGGACAGTGCGTTTTTGCCAGGGTTGTAAAAATGCAGTTTGGCCGTGAAAATCTGCGGTGAAGGTCCACCCTGATAGCGCCAGGCCGGTAGTTCCGCTTCAACGCTGGCTGCCTTGTCCGCCGCTTCTGCTAAAGATGCCAGGGTTTTCCAGGTCAGTTGACCAGGTTGTTCTGTCTGGTGGCGGACTTTCAAATCTATAAGCCGGGCTTTTTCATCCAGCTTATAGTAGAACTTGAGGTTCACGGTTTTTAAGCGGGGCGGTGGAGGTTTGTGTTTTTCTGCAAGGCAAAGCGGCCCCTGTATGCAGAGCAGCAGGCTTGAAATCAGCCAAATTAACCAACGACGCTTCACACTTTCTATTGTATCCGAGATTGATGATGCGCGATTGGCTGAGCTTCGGGTGGGCTTAACTTTTTGAGGCTGCGGTCGATAAAAGGATAAGTTCAGAATGGCTGATAGGCAGGAGTCATACATGACCTTTGGGCGCAACATTGGCTATATGCGCTGGTATGACAGTATTCCAGAACTGGCCCAGGCTGTCCGGCAGATGGAGAAAATGCCTCTGGCCAAGCAGCAGTGGCTGGCTTCAGCCATTGTCAGCCTGATGCCGCTGCACCAGATTCCCCAACGGACGGATGGCTTGAAAAAGCTGGGGAGCGAGAAACTGCTTGGCTTGATGAAGTCCAAGGGCAAGCGGCGTTGGTATGACCAGGACCCCTTGGTGCACCAGGCGTTTAATTACCTGTACCTAATGAGTAACGACTTACGATTGGAAATGGCCATTAAAATCCTGATTTGCAATCAGGCTTTAGAGGTGTTGAAGATATCCGAGCACAACGCTTCGACTGGAATCAAGCTTGTCCGTAGCATTTTTGATAAGCCATTGTCTTATCTGCTGCAAAGAACCCACTTTACACTGCTGCCGCCATCGGGGAGGGCGTCTAAAAGGATTGGCTTTACACATTTTCAGGTCTTTACGGATGACAACAGCCCTGCATTGAGCCAGGAACAAAGTCCCGCGCCTGTGCCGGCACTACCTGTCAAAACAGCCGAGGCAACAGAAATGGAAAAAGTGTCCTTGGCCGGCATTGCGTCTGAAAAGTCCGATATGAAAATTGTCCGGCTCAAATCTTTGTCTGAATTGAAGTAAATTGACGGCAGTTAAGGGCATTGGCTTCCATTCAAGGATAGCCGGTTAGCGCGCTGTTTTAGGGGATAAAACCCAGAGCGCCGACAAGAAAACCTGTCGACGCTACCTCCTCCGAGTCACACGTTTGCGTTAGAAGCCTGGAGGTTAGTATTTTCCTTGCAAAATGTTTTCCACTATGGCTTTGGCGTTGGCCGGGTCCAAATTGGCGAGCTGCCAGGCTTTCCGCATCTCTGGGGTATTGCTGCCCGCCTTGAGCCATTTCTGTTCAAAGTTGCCGAGTTGAAAGGCGTTGAACACGGGCAATTCGGATAGGCCCAATTGCTGCCAAAAAGTGGGAATGCCTGAGGATTGCCCGTTTGCAAGATCCCCCACCTTTTGATTCAGGATATCGGAAGGTAAATTTTCAAATAAGCGCTTGGCCGCTTGCGCCAGGTCTGTGTCGGCGGCCGGTTCGGTTTTGGCGGTTGTTTTCGCGGGTTCCGCCGTGGTTTTCTGTTCGGGCAGGACGGCATCCAGGTTGATTTTGGTGCCTGTCTTTAAGGTTCTGGCAGCATCCCAGGTCAAATTGTTGGCCTTCAGCACCTTTTCAACATCGGCGGATGTCGCATCGGGCTTGACCTGTCTGACCATTGCCCATATGGTGCTGCCTTTTTGCAAAGTTTGGATGTTGCTGACAGCCATGATCCGTTTCTCTCTCTTTAGTGATTCATTAAGCCATAAAGCCGTTTCCAAGGACGAGTTCCGGGTTGGCATGATTGATGAACTGCTGGCCGGAAATGCTGTATACGAAGTTTCCGCCGCGCGCTGCCAAAGACCGTGAGTTGTTCCAGTTGACGCCTTTGCCGCTCAGGAACGCATCCAGGCCTCCAGGACTCCGTGCATCCTTGACTTGGGCCTCTGCAAGCTGCACGATGAGGGACTCTAGGGAAGACGACTGCCCGGTCGAGCTTTGAGGTTGTACACTGCTCGTATTTTTGCCGGTTGCCGCTTGCATGTCGATCTGCTTGGGTATTGGGCTGCCGTCAGCCTTTTGGTTTCTTCTGGCGGAGTCCCAGCTAATGCCGTTTGCTTTGAGAACGGCATCCGTTTTCTTCCAGATTTCTGCTTCACTGGCCCCGGGGTTGGCGGCTTTCACCATGTTCCATATGGGGCCGTTTACGGTTTGCATATCAGGCATGATGTGTCGCTCTCTTCAGGTTACTGTTCCGCAACCCTTGCTTCTGGCAAGGGGTAAAGCTCTCTAAAAGGGTTCAATAAAATAAAAACAAATAATAAGGTGAAATTGCCTCATGTTGAAAACTTCACAAAGAGAAACCCCGGCATGCATAAAACATGCCGGGAAGGGCAGGCAATAATGACCGATTGTCAGATGTTCGTTAGGTTGATGGATTAGGGATTAATAGATATAGGGATCTTGATGTTTGTCTGCCGATTTGCAGTAGCGCTCATAGCGTCAGGGGTAGCGTGTGTTACAGGCTCAAGGCTGAAATATTATTGACCAGTCCGTTTGTCAAAGTGGGAGACAGGCTGCCGGCAGGGAGTGCGACATTCAGCGCCAGTAGTCCAGCCCCAAGAGCAGGCATCATTCCCCCTAAACCGCTGGCTTCGTCCCAGGGCTGCTTGGCCCAGGCGGATAGAAACTCATTCAGCCCGATCTTCCGGTTTTCACGCAGCGATGTGGCGGCCAGTTCGCTGGCTACAGAGTCCGCCCCCCCGGAAAGCCGGCTGATTAGGTCCAGCTTGGCGGTATTGTCCAGCCTTCTGGCGGCCTGGACAATTTCATGCGCTTCGCGTTCGGTGGCGCTCCATTTTTCTACTTTTTTGGGCAGATTATCGGAAGCTGCATCCAGGAGCATTTTGGCGTTGGAAGTTCCATGCTCCGGGTTGCGAATCAGGTTGGTGATCCGCTGAGCCAGGCTGGCGGCTGTGGTACCGCCACCGAGTGCTGATAAGCTGAACGGGTTGGTGGTTTGTGTGATAGAAGCCAGAGGTTGCATCGGGTATGGTGTGACGGCAGGGTTGGCGGCTGCCACATGGCTAAGTTGGAAGGTGTCGCGGCCGGGCTCCATCCCGGGGTAACGATTGAAGCGTGCTTCGGAGGAGGTTCCGGTTTTATCCGCATTGAGATTGCCCTCGAAACGAGGGCGTAGTGCGCTGAGCATCATAAAAACGTTCCCATTCCCTCACAACAATATGAAGGTATTCTAACTGAGATTCCTCAAAAATAAAAATAAAAATAAAAACAATATATTAGAGGGAAAGTACAAAGCCACCCATGGAAGCCACTCACCCTTCTTTACAATTTGCAATGTTTTCTCTCTATTATTTGACAATAAATTTTTAGCAGGTAAAGCAATTAGGTTAATTGTGGGAAAACTGCAAGGCTCCTGTGTGTTAATAATTCACCTGGTTGTCGTGGTGAGGAAGGGGTGCTAGTCAGCTCTTTATTCTGGTTGAGTCATAAGTATTTCCTTGTTTGTATGACTTAAGCATGCTTTACGCTTTTGAAAAAATTAGAATTATTTTTGCTTCAGGGTACTTGAAGTACTTGCTGAACAGCTATCAAGTCACTTGAACCCAGGAAAACAATCACATATACCTGAAGGTATAGATACAAGATGACGTTAGTGGCGAGATTTGACACTTTAACAGTGTCGGCATATAAAAAGCCTGTTCTTGGTTTTGGTGGTGGACAGCCTACGTCCACAGTGCAGAAGACGCTACAGATGCCAGCCCCGATGACGGCGCAAGCCTTGGCTTTTATGGGGAATGTTCATTTTGGCGCCTCAACGAAACTGCCACCGACGCCCAAAGATCCTTCCATTGTTGAAGACTTGCATGACCAGCAAGTGGCTGATCCCTACCGCCCCCTGGAAAATCTGGATGCGCCGGAAACAGTCAATTGGTGGAAAGCTCAAAACGAACGCACCCAAGCCTTTTTGTCAAAAGCGGATGATATTCGCAAAGCAGCGACCAAGTGGCATGAGGAGATTCGCAACTATACCAGAGAAAGCATGCAGTCCGAATATGGCGGCAATTATTTCTTTTCGCGTCAAGCGGGTCTTGACCCTCAGCCGACGTATTATGTGTGTGTTGGTGGAAAAGGCGCGAAGCCTCGCGTATTGCTCGATCCCAACAAACTATCCAGTGATGGTACGGTTGCCATACAGACAATGGATGTCAGTCCGAATGGCAAGCTGGTTGCCTATACCGTCAGTGCAGCCGGTAGTGACTGGCAAACTATGCGTTTTAAGAATGTGGAAACCGGCGAGGACGTTTACGAGGAATTAAAGGGGCTTCGCTTTACGGATGCCACTTGGGATGTCGATAGCAAGGGTGTTATCTATAGCAAGCCATTACCTGACGCTGAGGCCAATGGTGGCAAGCATTTTGCTTTGTTTCACCATACTTTGGGTGAAGATCCATCAAATGACGTGCTGATATATAACCGGCCTGATGGGGATTTCTCTTATGTTAGCGCTTTTCGGCTTGAGAAGGATGACTCGGTTCTTTTCGTGGCTGTGTATCATGGAACCGGCTCTGATGACGGGGGCATTTATTTCCAGAAATCGGGTGAAACGAAGCTGACGGAAGTGCTGCCCCCGCACGTGGCGAGCTTGTCTCCTTTTTATCGTGACGGCGATACGTTATATGCAGTCACTGATTTGAATGCGCCGCGTGGTCGAATTGTTGCCATTGATATGAATAATCCGACCGGGACAACTGGAAAACTCTTGTGCCGGAAAGTGAGGACCCGGCAAAAACGCTGAAAGATGGCTTTGTGGCCGGCGGCAAACTAATGGTGTGCTGCTCCAAAGAAGGAGCGGATGCTTTGGAAGTTCGTTCCCTGAAGGGCAAATATGAGGCTGACGTGCCAGTTCCGTTGGGTTCAACCGTTGAAGTTGGTCAGGTGCGTCCCAAGGATAAGGAATTTGAAGTTGCTATTGGAGGCTATTTATCCCCTGGAAGGAGATATAAGTACAACGTGGCTGAAAACAAGCTGACTTTTGTGAAGAAAAGCGATATCCCGCGGGATTTGACTGAAATAGCCGACGTGGAACGCTTGTATGCAACTTCCAAAGATGGGACGAAAGTCCCCATGTGGGTCATTAAACCCAAGGATATGCCCAAAGACGGTTCAGCGGCGACGATACTCTATGGTTATGGTGGTTTCAATATTTCGCTTGAACCTGGATTTTCTTATACAATCGCCCACTGGGTCGAACAGGGTGGGGTTTATGTGGTTGCCAATTTGCGGGGTGGCGGTGAGTTTGGTAAAGCATGGTATGAAGGTGGACGACTTAAGAATAAGCAAAATGTGTTTGATGATTTTGCCGCTTGTGCCCAGGAGCTGATCCGGCAGGGTTACACCAATCCGAAAAGACTTGCAATTCGCGGTGCTTCCAATGGCGGCTTGCTGACAGCAGCCACTTCCCAGCAGTATCCAGAACTGTTTGGTGCGGTGATTTCTGGCGTTCCGGTAACGGACATGCTTCGTTTCCATACAGATAACTATGGTGTGGCTTGGGAGTCCGATTATGGCAGTCCGGAAAACAAAGAGGATTTTGAGGTTTTATTCAAATACTCGCCACTGCATAACGTGAAGCCTGCCAAAGAAGTCAAATACCCGCTCACCCTGATTATGACAGGTGATCATGATGATCGCGTGGC
Organism: Oculatellaceae cyanobacterium; assembly: GCA_036702885.1. Lineage (GTDB taxonomy): Bacteria > Cyanobacteriota > Vampirovibrionia > Vampirovibrionales > Vampirovibrionaceae > DATNQC01. Next base: position 6,757 of record DATNQC010000413.1, read on the forward strand.
GCCATGGCATGCTTTCAAGTGGGCGGCTGCACGCCAGGAACAAGGGCATTTGGACAACACTTACCTGCGGGTCGATGAACAGGCCGGTCATGGGAACGGTAAGCCGACCCAGAAGATCATTGAGGAAAGCGTTGATGAATATGCATTCCTAGTGCAGGTGTTAGGCCCATTGCGCGCAAAGGCGCAAACAAAAGCATAAGTTGCTGTCGCGCGAATCCGAGGACGGAGCCTTAATCTGCTAGTCTTCCATTGGCACTATCGTTGCGCTGGTGACTGATTAAAGTTTCTACGGAATGCCGTAAGCAAACAAAAAGTCCCCTGACGGGAACTTACGAAAGTTAATGGTGCCGGTGGTCAGAGTCGAACTGACATGCCTCGCGGCGGTCGATTTTGAGTCGACTGCGTCTACCATTTCGCCACACCGGCTGATGTGAGGCATAGTGTATCACCCCCATGCCAGGGTTTCAAGACGCTGCTGAGGATTTGCAATCAGAAGTTTTTCAGACCCGTGAATGCGCTGGTAGACGCGCGTTTGACGGAATTTGACATGGTGAAGAGGAACGGTTGTTGAACTGTGGCGCGTTTAAAGCGTCATGTCGCGAGGTTCTGGGAACAGGTGATGCGGGTTGATACCGGTAACTGCACACTTAATCTGCTACAGGGCAGTCAGCGCTTGCCCTTGTTGATATTTTTGCCTGGACTTCTTATTTCACCGCGATTATCGCGGTGACTTCCGTTTCGATTTCCTGAAGCTGAATCTTCTGGAAGCCGGCTTCTTTCAACCAGTCCTCGTATTCGGGGCGGGTGAAAACATCCCCTTCCGGCGTTGTAATAAGCATGTTGACCCCAAACACAAGCGGCCAGCCTGGTTTGGAACGGCGTTCATCCGGGACAAAGTCCACGATCACCAAGCGGCCGTGTGGCTTTAACGTTTTGGAGAGCTTCAGAATGGCCTTTCTCGTGGCAATAGGCCCTAATGCATGGCAGATATTGGCCATAACGACCAGATCATGCTGCGCATCTGGGAGGTCTATATCCTCCAAATCCCCTGGCAGATAGGTGAAACGTTCGGCTAAATGATGATGCGCCACGTATTTTTCGGCTACATGAACCACAGTTGGTAGATCGAGAACCGTGGCCCGACTTTCCGGATCCTTTTCCAGCATGGCGATGGACCAAACCGCGGACCCCCCCGCCACATCCAGAATTTCCGTCCCCCGGCAGGTTTTACCAATGCCCAATAAATCCGCCAGTTTTTGGGCGGCGGGATAGTTGGAGACATACAGTCCTTTGACCAGTTCTGCAAAGAAATTCTCAAGTTGCGCCAGGCTATGAGCGCCGCCAACCGGCTGTCCGGAGCGAACCGCGTCTGTCAGCAGCGACCAGTTTTCATACAGACGCTTGCAGTGATGGACCATGCCCCCCATATAAGATTCGGAATCCTTGACCAGAAAACGTTGCACATCCGGGGGGAGTGTGTAAGCGCCATCTACGGCTTTTTCCAGCAGACCCACCCCAACCAGGCCATTTAACAGAATGCGCAAGCCACGTTCCTCGACATCAAGTTGATCGAGCAGGGCAGGCAATGTGTTTGCGCCAGCTGCGATCTTTGAAAACAGATCCAGATCCAATGAGGAAAAAAGAATCTGGCTCCGCATAAAAGCATAGAGCATATCCTGAATGCGGTCGCTGGTCACTTCTTTTACAACCGGGATGTTGGTCATAAGCGCCGGTAACTCCTTTCCCGTGCTTGGGATGGGCCTGCAATCCTGGGACAGTGTGATATAAAACCTCACGCGGCTGTCCGAATTGCATGAGAACTGGCAGCCGGGCTGCTCCTGTTGCTTTGCGGCAACTGCTAAACCACGGAAGTGGCGGCCAGCTTTTCCATCTTAGCCCGTTGGTCTGCCAAAGCCAACTGTTTGATGACATCACCCAATTCGCCGTTAATAACCGGCGTGAGGGAGAAGTTTTGCCCGATACGGTGGTCGGTGAGCCGATCCTGAGGGTAGTTGTAGGTGCGAATACGTTCGCTGCGGTCCCCGGTTCCAACCTGGGAGCGACGGAGATCGGTGATTTCCTTCTGTTGCTTTTGCAGCTCCATGTCATACAGCTTGACCTTCAGCAAGGCCAGGGCTTTTTCCCGGTTCTGGAGTTGGCTTCGCTCTTCCGTCATATGGATTTGAATGCCAGAGGGCTTGTGGAACAACCGAACCGCGGTTTCCACCTTGTTAACGTTCTGACCACCCGCACCGCCACTGCGCGCTGTGATGATCTCGATATCCTCGGGCCGGATTTCAATGTTGATGTCTTCCACTTCCGGCATGACGGCCACGGTTGCCGTGCTGGTGTGTACCCGCCCTTGGGATTCTGTCACTGGCACCCGTTGCACGCGGTGTACGCCGGATTCATATTTGAGCTGGCTATAGACGTTATCGCCCTTGATGGCGATGATGACCTCGCTAAAGCCGCCGATATCGTTTTCAGACTTGCTGATGACCTGGGTTTGCCAGCCGACGCTGTTGGCGTACCGCAGATACATCCGCATGAGGTCGCCTACAAAGATATTGGCTTCGTCACCGCCTGCGCCAGCCCGGATTTCCAGCATGATGTTTTTGTCATCATTGGGATCTCGCGGCAGGAGCAGAATTTGGAGTTGTTCGGCCAGCTCCTCCAGGCGACTTTCCAGCCGCTTGATTTCTCCGCTGAGAAATTCCCGCATTTCCGGGTCGGTTTCACCTTTTAAAAGCTCTTGAGAGTCTGACAAGTCAGCGGACGCCTGTTTCCACTCATTAAAAACGTTGATGGTGTCTTCCAGGGCAGCCCGCTTTTTGGAGATTTCCTGCAATTTTTGAGAGTTGGACAGTACCGAAGGATCGGAAAGCATATCACCCAATTGATGGTAGGTGACTTCCACTTCCTTCAGCTTTTCCAGTAGACTTTCGAGGCCTTTCATGGCAATTCCCGCTGCTTAAATGTATGTAGAAAAGTAGGGCACTAAAAAACGCAACCGCTTAGAGCTTTTGACTCGCTGCGGTTGCGTTTTCAAAGCTATTGCTGTTCGCTGGCCGCTTTGCCTTTTTTGCTGCTTTTGGCGCCTGCATTGGCAAAACGTTTTTTGAATTTTTCGACACGACCTTCAGTGTCAACGATTTTTTGGGTGCCGGTGTAGAACGGGTGGCAATTGCTGCAGATATCCAAACGGATCTCAGGCAGAATGGAGCCGGTTTCGATAACGCCGCCACACACGCAAACGGCGGAAACCTTGTGATATTCGGGATGAATGTCTTGACGCATAGAGGTATATCTCCTGGGGACAAGGCCTTGATGATTCCATCCATCAAGGTGCGGAAAATAATTCCGTCATTGTAGTACCATGAACGGGCAAAATCAATGCTTACCGTTCGGGGGAGAAACACGATCCATGATGCCTCCCGAACGACTGCTTTCTCATCATACTGAAAAAATACGCCCTTCGTTGCAACTTGTATTGGAATAAAAGCGCTCTGGGGAGTTGAGCCGAACGGACGTCAGACAGCAGGGCCTTTCTGGATAAGGGGGTATCCAATGCTCTCACGGGCCGCTTTGTGGGCAACGTGAATCTGAACGGTAAATGCTGATTATGAAAAGGACTCAAGAATCGGCCATGGCGCGCCGAAAACTCATTTGTCGGATCTTGCGGAAGGTGTCGTGCGGAAGGAAGCGTCGGATCTGTTGACATTGCGCTTGGCTAACAAGGGGTTTGGAACGGCCTTGTTCGTGTTGCTGGCTTGCTTGTCTGTCTCCTGGAGTGAGGAGAAGCACCGCTACCGGGATATTTACCTGACTGAAGATCGCGTCTGCAAAGCCTGCCGCTGGGAGCTACTGGCGCAAGGGCAGGTCCGTCTGACCAATCGGCAAGGGGTGAGCAGTATTGTTGCCGCGCGAGAAATTATCGGCGTGGATCAACATCCCTGGGGGCGTCGGTTGTTTCTGAAGGGGCTGTACGGAACCGGTCTTGCCGGTAAAGTGATTGTGCCGTATGCCTTTGAGGATGGCCAGGATTTTGTCTGCAAGTATTGCGACTGAGAAAGGCGCTATTCTTCTTCCAAAAGCTGATGTAGGGTGACGATGTTGCCATCGGGGTCCTTGAGGTAGGCTGTGATGCAATGATCCCCGTTGTTCACAGGCTCTTGCAGAAAGGTGACGCCTGCCTTTTTTAGTTTTTTGCATAGGCGCTCAATATCGTCCACTTCAAATGCAATCGCGCCTGTTACCTTGAGCTTTCTGAAATAGTCCGGCGTGATCTCGGAAGCCTTCCAGACGGCAAAAGTTTCTCCGTTAACGTCATATTCCTCCCAAGTGCCAGCATAGCTGCCTTGGGATTTTAGGCCCAGTAAGCCCTGGTAGAATGCTCTGGCCCGGTCCAGATCCGACACTTGATGGGATGAGTAGGCAAGTCCGCTAATCACTGCAGTTCCTCCTCTCTGGGATGTCTGATCAAGCCATGGGTTTTTCCAGTCGTCCATTGTCTACCTGGTGATTTCCCTGTAAATGTCTGCAAGCTCAAACGCTGTTGTGCGTATCAAGTGGCATTTTATCGGTTTGTAAAGAAATGTTTCAGTTTAACTCCTACTAACCGAGGTTAGGTTGATTTTAATCTTGTCCGGTTTTTATACTACTAACTAGCGTAAGTAACACTTACGAAACAGCTTCTCTCAAGTCAAACGCTTGATAACCCCAAAGGTTTTTAGATTTTCCCCTCACTACTTATATGAAACCCACTTGAATTGCCAGGTTTAACCACCTGGCATTTTTTTGTCAAGTTTCAAAATATATACAAAGGTGTCTGGCAATTTTTTTTCTTCAGGAATATATAAAGATGGGATTAAAACATGGGAACAAACGAAAGTATTCCGCATGGTGACAAGTATTGTGACTTCGGCAACACCCTCGCGTGTTGTGCTTCAACAA
>DATNQC010000211.1:0-3122 GCA_036702885.1 Oculatellaceae cyanobacterium
AGCCGTGGTCCTGCTTGGCTTCAATGAGTTTTTTGGCGCGGGCGACTTCAATGGAAGTATAGGCCCAGTGGTCTTTGTCCACATCCCGGAAAAAAGGGAACTCGCTAACCAGGTTGGTATTATGCTTGAGCGCCTTGACCAATACATCCGCCAATTCGGCCCGGGTGAGCGGTGTATTGCGCTCCTTCCAGCTTTCTGGGTAGATTTTGCGCTCAATCAGGGTTTGTGTTGGATCTAAAGGTTTCTCGATTGGTTGTGGGGCAATGGCGCTGGGTTTGACTGCGGGCGGCTCTAAATCCGGTTTGGCCGCAGGGACACCGGGGCCAGCAAACGGGGAGGGGTACACCACAGGCGGCAATGTTTCAACCGGCTCTTCATTCTGCCGTTTGCCGAATAGCGGAATTGCCTCGGCGTTGCAGGCGATGGTGAGGACGCACGCAAAGAGAGCAGTGGTTGTCAGTGCCTTAAAACATCTTGTTGAACACTTTGCGCCGAATTTCATCCAGAATTTTCCTGACTTGGCCTTCAATATGCGGGATGTCGCCGGAATTGTCAATTACCCGGTCACTCATGGCGGCTTTCTTGTCCTGCGGCCACTGAGCGTCAATAAGGTATTGCGCCTGGGCCATGGTCAAATGATCCCGCTTCATGATGCGCTTAATCTGGACGTCTGGTTGCGCGGTCACCATCCAGACTTCATCGTACAGGTGCTGGGTGTCGGTTTCAAACAGTAAAGGCGCTTCCACTGCCCGAATCACGCCGCCAATGGGGCTGTACAGGAAGCGTTTGATTTCCTCCCGAAGCAAGGGATTGAGTTTTGCATCGAAAAACGCCCGCCTCTCAGGATCGGTGTACAAGATGGACGTCAGTTTCTTGCTGGAAAGGCGACCGTGGCTATCCAGCAGTTCTTCCCCAAAATGAGTGCTAGTCTTGGCGGAAACCTTCTGCGGATTTTCGGCCAGTAACCGGGTGAGCATTTCTTCCGCATCCAGCGTGCTGATGCCTGAATTTTGCACCATTTTGAGGACCAGGCTTTTTCCCGTGCAGGTGCTCCCGGTAATCCCTATTTTAAAAACGCTGCCTTTCCTTTGTGCCATTGAAAAACCTTCGGCTCATTGCGGTTACCCGAATAAAGCCTTTGGAATGGCGTACAATGAGGATACCGCAATGAAATGTGACATCTGCCGGAATGCTACGTGCGACAGTTTGATTCTTTCTTACTCTATGGTATCACCTCTCCGCTCATCCTGGTGGATGAAACCGGTAGGATTCAGGCTGCAACGGCATCTGGCCGCGCAGCAATTGAGACGCTTTCGCCGCTGGCTGAAAATCCTGTTGCGGAGAAGCTCTTTGACTGGAAACAGCTGCTTCAGCCCGCTTTAGCATCTGGATGCCCCGTTAGTTTGGCGGCAGAGGGAGGTATTCTGGGGATTCAACGCTTGCCGCAGCCATTTATGGGAGCTGTGGGGCTTTTGGAATGGCGTCCCTATTCCGGGGAGGACAAGCTACGCATTGTGCAGGAGGTGAGCCAGGCGGTCAATTCCTCGCTGATTCTGGAGGATATTTTTGAGGCGCTGGGGGAAGTATTGCGGGCGCATATTCCTTACCATGAGGCGGCGATTGTTATTCTGGACGATAGTCAGAACGGGATTAAAGTACTGGTCCGTCTTTCTGAAGACGGTGGACTTGAAATCATCGGGGAAAACAACACCTTTGCCGGGTATGACCCGGTTGTGGATGGAATCTTGAAGTATCCTGCCCCCAAATTGTACGGGCAGGACGAGTTGCCGGATTCTTTCCTGTTTTCAAAGGGGACAAAAACGGCCCTGGTGGTGCCGCTGGTCAATAAGGGCGTGGTGATTGGTTTGGTGGCCATGGCAAGCCGTCGGGAGAATGGCTTTGAGCAGTCCCAGCAAGTCTTGTTGATGGAAGTTTCCGCGCAACTGGCTGTGGCGGTGGAAAACGCCAAGTTTTACTGGCAAACCCAGGCGCAGGCAAGCCGGGAATTCCTGATTAATCAGTTGACCCGCTCTATCCGCCAATCGTTGGATATTGATGTGATTTTAGGAACTGCCGTTTCGGAACTGGGCAAGGTGACTGGCGTCAGCCGTTGCTTTATTCGTTATTTTCCGCCCGATGGTGAAGAAAAAGTCTTCCAGTACTTGCTTCCCGGCACCGCACCGATGAAGGATGACCAGTCAGCCCTGGAAAAAAACGTGTTTTTCCTTCGTAAGGAGCAAACGTTCAACCCCTTCATTCTGAATGATGTTCGGGATTGTCCAGAGCACTTTGCACCCCAGTCGCTTTTTCAGGAAAACCAGATTCGCTCGCTGGCGGTTTTCCCGATTCTGATCCGGGATACGCTGGCGGGGACTATTACGCTGCATCAATGTGATGTTTTCCGGGCCTGGGTGGTGGAAGATATTGAACTACTTCGCACTATGGCGGAACACTTGGGGGTGGCGCTGCATCAGGCAAGTCTTTTCCTCGAGCTGGACAATCAGAAGCAGGCGTTGGAAAAAACGTTGGAAGAATTGCAGCAGGCACAGCTCTATCTCATTCAGTCCGAAAAGATGGCGGTGCTGGGGCAGTTTGTGGCCGGAATCGCACATGAAATCAACACCCCGCTAGGGACCGTGATTAGCAACAATAACACCATTAAAAAGTGTCTGGCCAAGCTGCGACAATGCTTTGAAGGACCACAGGAGCAGGCTCCGGCGATGAATCCGGCCCAATTGTTTGACGGGGCGGAAAACCTGTTGGCCATTAATAAAGTGGCGACCACGCGCATTCAGGACATTGTTAAAAACCTGCGGAACTTTGCCCGTCTGGATGAATCCGAGCTGAAAACGGTGGATCTGCACGAGGGGATTGAGAGCACGGTCCTGCTGATTCAGAGTTCCCTGGGCAGTCATATTCAGCTGTTACGCCGATATGATGAAAACCTGCCACTGATTCAGTGCTTTCCGGGCTTGTTGAACCAGGTTTTTATGAATCTGTTGGTAAATGCGATCCACGCGATTCGGGATCCGGAGAATCCCGCCAGCCGGAATGGCAATGCACCACAAGGGCGAATTGTGATTGAAACCCGCTACCAGCCGGGACAGGATATGATCCGGGTG
>DATNQC010000001.1:0-2955 GCA_036702885.1 Oculatellaceae cyanobacterium
CCAGTTTTTGCTTACGGCTTCCCCGGGTACGGGAATCCTGAAAGCCGGTGAGGACAGCGTGTTGATCAATGTGATTCAGACGCCGCAGGAATACCAACTGTACACCACCGACCCACGGGATTTGGAACAAATGCTGGCCTAAAGGGGGTGCTTGGGTGCGAAGGCTTACGCTCCTTTTTTTGTGTCTGCTGATGGTTTTGCCGCATACGGCGTATGCGGACAGCGGCGGGTTTATGGAGGGAGAAGTGCAGGTGGAGCCGCCCGGATTCCTGGAGCGGGCCGGGGCGGCCATTTTAAACAACATAGCAAAATTTTTAATCGAAGTTCTTGGTCTCAAGGACATCAACACACTCGTCTACCAAAACGAAGACAGGAATTTCATGGGAGAAACACAGGAACTGGTATACAACACATTCCCAGCCAGCGTATGGGAAGCCGTTGACCGGTTTTACGACATTTTCAGCGGCGTGGCCTATTACCTGCTGGCCATCGCCATCATGGCGTGGGCTTTGATTGCCCTGTTCAGCGCCGGGGATGCAGAAGGGCAGCTTTCATTACGGGAATTGGCGGTTGGTGTATTGATATACGTAATTGGCATGTATTTGGCTGGCCATCTCATTCGTTTGTTCTTCCTGGTCAATGATTTCATCATCGCATGGTCGGTGGATGTCCTGCGGTCTTATGGGTATGACCCTTATACATCAGGATACATCGGTGAAGTCATTACACGGATCACGGACACGATGGAAACAGGTCAGACCCTTGGGGCGGCGTTGCTCTTTTTGATTATTGTGTTTGTGGTGGCGGCGCTCAATTACCAGTACGTGGTACGGTTGTTGGTCATGTCGGTCATGATTGTCCTATTGCCATTGGTGTTGTTCGCTTCCATTTTCCCGGCTTCCCGCCGGGCGTTTGACATCTGGGTGCGGGAGTTTGCCGTCCAGGCGTGGCTTCCGGCGGCACATGCTATCGCTTTCTCGCTGTTCTTTGCGATCATGTCGGAACGGGACCCGACGTCGGTCAACTTCATCATGGTCATTTCCTTGCTGTTGGCATTGACGTCCGTCGCGCCGCTGATGCGTTTGGTCCTGGGCGCTCCTGGCGGTAAAATCAGCGGGGCACTCGGCTTCGGCAGCGTGGCGGCCATCTCCATGATGCTCCGGCATATCCGTGGCGGCAGGGCAAAGGCCACCGTTTCCGCGACCCCCACAGGAACCGCCATGCCGAACACCAACATGGCCCAAGGGTTGGGCAGGGGATTGGCCTTGGGCGCGGTGGCCAGCGGCATTTCAGGGGCTTCAATGGCAGGTGGAGTTACCGGAGCGATGGCCGGCAAAGGCGCAGGAGATTTGCTCAAATCGTTTGGTGCAGGAGTTGTAAGGCAGGGCGTGGGCATGGCCACCGGACTGGCCGCGGGCCTGGCTGCAACTGCCATGACAGGGAACATGGAAGCGGGCGTGCTGGGCGCGATGAAAGGACATCAGGTCGGCAAAAGCGCGGCAGGCAAGGCGATGAATTTCGCGTCCGGGCTGTACAGCCATTTGTCACCGTATAAAGGGGAAAAGGCACCGTATGAAATCTTGTCACCTATGGCTGGTGAAGGGATGACCATGCCTCAATTGCCTCAATCTCCATCAAACATCCTGCCATCGGGCATGTCTCATATTTCAAATTATCCTGCCAATATGCATCTGAAGCCGGAGGTGGGCAGCATGACATCATCAGGCGGTATGAGTGAGCATGTCCGTCCTGTGATGAATCCACCCGCAAGCAGCACATCTGTCAACCAGCCGGGTTCCAAGCCCGAATCCGGCGCGGCGGGAACAATTTCAATACCGCGACCAGCGACACAACAAACAGATGAGATGACACCGGCGCATGGTACGTATGTTGAAAGAACATCCCAGGATGTTAAAACAACACATGATGCGATAAGGAATGCGCCTGCTGTGCAAACACCATTGCCGCAACCGCAAACACCGAATGTACAAATGCCACTTGAAAAAGAGCAAGTGCAAACTACGATGCAACCAAAGACACCGCTACCGGATATAAAACCGACTCAAAACAATGTACAACCCAACCTGCAACAACCGCCACAACCAAAAAGTTCCCCGGTGCCGCCGCAACAGCCGTTCAAAGTAAAACCGCCGAATCAGACAAACAAAGAGGGTAGCTGATGGACGACGAACAACACAGACCAGGGGATTTGGCAAGAAGTGCGGCGGCAAGACTATGGTTCCGATGGGGGAAAAGAACCGCAGGTCTGTTGATAAAAAGAATCTTTTTGGCGACGGCTCCCTTTTGGGGGCCGTTGCTTTTGGTTGGATTGCTGATTTTCTTTCTCTTTGCAGTCCTGCTCTGGTTGCCGGGCGAATTCCGTGACCAGAAAGGCGTGTTGGCTTTCTGGTATACGGGTTATGACGATGAATGGACACTTGACCAGGACGCCAGCTTGAAAGAGGAATACGAGCGATACACAAAAGATTTGGGTGTCAGTGACGAGCCGCAACCCTACACGCCCAGCCAGTACGAACAGGCCGAAAGCTACCAACTTCCATGGAGCATTTTGGCTGCGGTTGACCGACTGATAGGCGACCCGATTTTCAATGAAGAACGCAAACGGCGGCCAAGGCCGAGTTATGTGTATGAACGGCTGAAGCCGTTTTTTACTTGGAAAGATTCTATTGTCATTGAGGAGATCGAAGTGACGGATGAGGACGGGGAAACCCATATCATCCGAAACGAGTATGTCGTCAAACTTCTGCGGACAGCAGAAACGTTCGACGCCATCCATGAAATGGTCTACGAGACGGAAACCGTACAGATTGGGGATGCTACTGTTACCCGTGAGAAATTGGTTGGCGTCAACACGCAGTACCTTCCGCCAACAGAAAACCGGCTTTACAGGCTTCTGGCCGAATATGGGCTGCCGGAAAAAGATTTTGACCTGAT
>DATNQC010000011.1:0-3060 GCA_036702885.1 Oculatellaceae cyanobacterium
TTCCACGTGATCGCAGTAGCGGATGCGATCGGATTCCGGCAACACTTGCTTCAGCAATTCTTTGCGCTGCCTCAGCGGAAGCTTCCGGATATCGTACCCGTTGACATACAACAAATCGAAAACGTAATAGACCAGCCGTTCCTCGTTTTCCTGATATTCCTGCAACAACTGGAATCGGGGCCGCCCTTCATCATCGAGTGCGACAATCTCCCCATCCAGCACCAAGTCGCCTTTGAACGATGCCAACGCCTGCACAATCACGGGAAACTTTTCATTGAAAGAGAGCAGATTTCGGGAATACAAATTCACTTTGCCGTCTTGCACTTCGGCAATGGCGCGATAACCATCCCACTTGATTTCAAAAAACCAGTCCGGCTTGTCAAAGCTGGCATTCACCAAGGTAGTCAGCATCGGCTTGATACGGCGCGGCATGGGCGCTTTCAAGGCTTCATCCAGTTGGATTTCCGCAGCCCATCCTAAAGCGATTTCATCCAGCGTGCGATCGGTCAGAGCAGAACGTTCCTGCTTCAGGATATCCGCATCACTGGCAAAGGCGTCATCCGCCTTGATTAACAACCAACTGTTCCCTTTGGGATTGCGAAGCCCATCCTGCATCCGCACCAGGGAAAATGTCCCCCGGAGTTTTCGACCTTTCACGGTAAATTTCAATTTGCCCTTTTGCAGCCCGTTTTTTAAAAGACGCTCATTCTCGGCACGCGATGCGCCCCGTCGAACATAAACCTCGCCTTCGTCCCACACCATGACGGCGCCCGCACCGTAGTTGCCTTCCGGAATCACGCCCTCAAACGTGCGATAATCCAGAGGATGATCTTCGACTTGCACAGCCAGTCGTTTTTCCGACGGATTGAGTGATGGTCCCTTGGGAACCGCCCAGCTTTTAAGCACTCCGTCCATTTCCAGCCGAAAATCATAATGCAGGTGCGAGGCATCATGTTTTTGCACGACAAAATGCAGCGGTCCCTGCTGCCTGGCTCTCCGCCCTTGGCTTGCAGGCTCTGGCGTCCTATCGAATTTTCGCTTGGCCTTATATTCGGTCAGTGCCATGACGCCTCCTTACGAAGCCCTTCGCGAACGTTTCGCACGAGATTTGGTTGAAGTCTTTTTCCCGCCCGCTTCCTGCTGTTCCAAACTGGCCTTTAGCAGGGACATCAGGTCGCGGACTTTAGTAGGCTCAGGCGCCTTGCCCATTTTCGCCGGGGCTTTGCCCGACAGTTTTTCCTCAATGAGCCGCTCCAACTCTTCGTGATAGGTATCCTTGTAGTTTTCCGGGCGAAACGGCTCGGTAAACTGATCAATCAAACTCAGCGCAAGAGATAGCTCCTTGGCGTCCGGCTTTGCCCGTTCCGGCAGTTGAAGACTGGAAGGTTCCTGCAACTCGGATGCAAAACGCATCTGGTTGAGGGCCAACGCCTCTCCTTCCGGTCGAACGATACAAAGATGCTCCCGGTTTCTCAGCACAAATTGCGCAATCCCCACCCGACCGGATTCCCGAAGGGCTTCCCGCAGCAAAGCATAGGCGCGCGCAGCTCCCTTGTCCGGCTCAATCCAGTAAGGCTTTTCAAAATAGTTCGGGTCAATTTCCTCTTGCTGGGCAAAGGAAATAATCTCAATACTCTTATTCTTCCGGACATTGGCCCGCTCAAAGTCCTCTTCCGTCAAAACGACATATTCGCCTTTTTCGTATTCATAGCCTTTGACAATCTCTTCGTAAGGCACTTCCTTCCCTTCCGCCTTGCAAACCCGTGCGTAACGGATGGGAGACAGGTCTTTTTTGTGCAACAGGTCAAAGTCCAGGCGTTCGCGCTTGGTCCCGCTGTAAAGCCGGATGGGGATATTCACCAGTCCAAAGCTCAAAGAGCCCGTCCATATACTTCGCATGAGCCTTTCCCCCTTCAGGCTTCATGATAGTTATCCACCCAAGACAATGAAACCACCCACACGGTTAGTGAATAGGCATCCTTTCCCGGAGACGGTATAATAACCGCTGTTATTCGTATTGCAGTGTTGGCAACGGCAGCCCGTGATCAAGAGTCCCCAATCAAACAGCAGTCTGATTCAGACATCCAAGGTTTCCCGAATTGCGCTTGTCGCCGGAGAAGGCGCTTTACCCTTGCATGTGGCAAAAAATGCACGCATCCAGGGGATTGAAGTCGTCCCCTTTATGGTGGGTAAAACCAACGGAAAACTCCAGGAAATATGCCAGCAAAAGGGCCACCGGATTGTCCCCGGCCTGATCCGTAAATCCTTGGAATTGATTGCAAAAGAGCGGATTACCCATGTGGTGTTCGCTGGTAAAGTGGACAAATGGATACTGCTGCGAGATCCCCGCATGGATGACATGGCGCTGGAAGCTCTCCGTAAGGTCGCCCGGCTGAATGACGATGCCGTGATGCTCTGGATTATCGAACAACTGGAGCAATACGGAATTCAAATTCTCCCGCAAAGTGACTTTTTACGTGATCTTTTTTTACCGGAAAAGGTTCTCAGCAGCCGCATGCCGTCGGATTCCGACATACGGGACGTTCGTTACGGCTTTGAAGTGGCCAAGGAAATGGGACGGCTGGATATTGGACAAAGCGTCGTGGTGCGTTCCGGCATGATTATTGCCGTGGAAGCGATTGAAGGCACCGATGAATGCCTGAAGCGAGCCGGAAAGCTGATTGGCAAAAAAGGCGGCGTGGTCGTCAAAGTTGCCAAACCCAACCAGGATCAACGTTTTGACATTCCCACCGTGGGCTTGCGCACACTCAAACGCATGAAGCAGGCGGGCCTGCACCTGCTGGCGACGGAAGCCAACCAAACGCTCTTTCTGGAGCCGGAAGAAATGGCAGCCTTTGCGGATCGCCACCGGATGATTATTCTTTCCACCTCGTTGCCAGAGGCATCCAATGAGCGTTGAACGGATTTTTATTATCACCGGCGATTATTCTGGTGATGTGCATGCCGCCAACGTCGTCAAGGAACTGCGTCGTCTGAAGCCCGACATCGAAGTCGCGGCGGTCGGAGGGCCGAATTTATCCGCGCTGGGCGTGCAACTGC
>DATNQC010000013.1:0-5121 GCA_036702885.1 Oculatellaceae cyanobacterium
CGCTCAAGGTGGTGCCGAATTTTCTTTTGGCCGCGGGGATGAGCCTTACAAAAAACTGTGGACGCAAGAAAAAAAGGCGCTCTGGGGTCTTCGTCTGTTCCGCAATAAAATCCACCAGACCCTATGGGAGCTTGATCCCTGCCTAAAGCGCATCGCGAGGTTTTTTAGATGAACACCGTTTTAGAATCACTCTCAATACCTTCATCGGATTTGCCACTGAATGAGGAAAGCTACCCCTATGAAACCTCTGATTTTCATGGATGTTGGTGGCGTTACCTGGCCCCTCGTTTTGATATTCCCTACAAGCAGCGGGATATCCTGGTGCATCGCAAGAAATTCCTGAAAGGACTGCTTAGAGTCCGTGAGGCCAGAATATCCGGCTGGAACAGCGCCTGGAGCCAGGATCTGACGGCAGAGCGCGTAACGGAGCTGGATGCGGTCAAAAGCAGATACGGCTGGGACTGCTTTCGTTATATCTGGAACGAGAACCGGCAACACCTACAGCAGTTTGAACAACTTGCAGATCTGGGTTATCCCATCATTCACCGTGAAGCCCCTCTGGACTATGTGGCGGACTTAAGCCAAGGCTATGAGGCTTACCTGAATACGTTAAGCCATAACGGACGAACCAATCTGAGAAAGAAAGTCCGCCGCGCCCAAGCCCTTCACCCACATTTGGAGCCAGTGACCAAAGCGGCAGACATTGAAGCATTCTTTGAGGAATTTTTCAGCCATCATATCCCCTATTGGACGCAAAAAAACGGTTACAGCTACTTTAGCCACCCGGAAGAACGGCACTTTATTGTGGAATGGGCTAAGATGCTCCATACAAAAGGGCAGATTATTCTCGATCGCCTGATCATGGAGAAAGAAACGACCAACCTCAGTGTTCGCCTGCTTTTCGGCAAGAACGCCTATTTTCTGCTCACGATTAACACCGGTCGGAAGACAGACTTTATCCCTGGCATCGTCGGTTTTGCAATGCGTATTCAGGATTTGGCTGAGCGCGGCATCCAACTTTACAATCTGGGCGCAGGCGATTTTTTCTATAAAGTCCAAAGTGCAAGCTGGGTCCAATCTCGCTGGGAGACAATTGTTTTCAACCCTGCCTCCATGAAAGGGAAACTGGCTTACCAATGGATGTCCCGTAAAAAACCTGGAAAAACGCTTAATGACTGAAACGCTTTTGTTACCGCCTGGTAAAGCCTCCTCGCTATCAGAGAGCATCTCTACTGCTGCTTCGACAACATTGAATCCCTACGAGCATCCCACCTTCTATGACTGCTGGTGGCGCTTTTTATCGGAACATGTCAATATCTCCCACCGGCACGGCAACCTGCTGATTCATCGGGTTGGTAAATTTAATCTGCTAAAAAATCTGTTTCACTTGCGTGAAGCCCGCATTGCCGGATGGAAAGTCGCATGGCATCAGGAATTAACCCAGGAGCATGCTGAAACACTCATTCAACTTGAAAAAAACTGGGATTACTTCCGCATTACCTGGCGCTCCTTAGAACGTGAGAGACACCATTTTGACTTATTGAAACAGGCCGGTTATCAGATTTTTGAGACTGACACCCTGCCACAATATGTGATTGATTTGAGTGAAGGTTTTGAAGCATATCTAAAAAGCCTGAGCCATAATGCACGAAAGGCTTTCAGTTCGCCTTGGAGCTCCATTGGAGCCGCACTTGCGCCCCGTAGCACAAAAAGATGAGATTCGGCCTTTCTTTGAGGAACTATTTACCCATCATATTCCTTACTGGACGGAAAAAACAGGCTATAGCTACTTTACCATCCCTGCAGAACGGGAATTCACCATCACTTGGTCGGAACAATTATTTGAGCAAGGGTTTTTACGGCTCGATCGGCTGATCATGGATGGAAAAACCGCCAACTTGAGCATGGGCATTGTGATGGGAGATACGTTTTACTGGATTCTGACCATCAACAACAATGCCTTCAATACCTATAGCCCAGGCATGATTGGTTTGGCGTTTCGACTGGAAGCTTTAGCCGCACAGGGGATCCGCCAATTTAACATGGGCGCCGGGGACTTCTTTTACAAAATCCAAAGCGCCAGCTATCAAGAAGCCTGCAAGGACAGCATTGTGTTCAACATGCGTTCCTTCAAGGGCAGGCTGTACCGGGCATGGTTCCTCAAGCGGCACCCGAAAGCCGTCCAGGTTTGACTTGCCGATGCCCCGTAAGACACAAGCATAAAGGGAGCACTGCGCTTCGCTTCGAGAGCTTCGACCGCCACATGGCTAAGGGCCCTGTCGCTCCAAGTGGCGATGTGTCTATCGGCGTACTCGGCTAAAATACGGGAGAGTCCGATGGAGACTTCGTCATGCCGCAAGATATCACCCGAACGGAAATCAAGCCGTTGAGCGAAAGCCTGGCTCAGGTTCGCTTTCCAATCAGTAAAGAGGATCTTTTGAGTGATTACGGGCATGTTCATATCCAATTGGTGCATGGTCAGGTGCTTTCTCTTTCGACTGCCCTGTCTAACATCATCCAGCCCAGCTTCAAAAGCCTAAGCGATCTGGCAATCGCTCTCGGGGAACACCATCGGGCGGATGAAATGCTGGATTGGTAGATTTTGGTGGGGTTGATCGCATTTTGAAACTTTTTAGGGATCGGTTGCGTATCCATAGCAAGAGCATGCCACATGCACTTGAAGTGAACCATGAATAGGAGAGCCCTTATGTCTCATGCAAAATTGATGTCCTTGGCTTTGAGTTTGGTTTTAACCGCTGGCACCGGCTTAGCGTTTGCCCAGGCAACCGATGCGTCCACTGCCCCCACCAAACCTTGCGTTGCTAAACCTTGCGACGCTGGCAAAAAATGCCACAAACATAAAAGAAAAGGTGGCGGCCAAATTTTCAAGCAACTTGGCTTGAGCGAGGAGCAACGCGAAAGCCTGAAAGCAAAGCATGAAACATTCCGTCAGGAAAATGCCGCGCTCCTCTCCGATATGAAAGCCAAATTCCAACAGCTGCGCGCCTTACCGAAAACACCGGAATACCAGGCACAACGTGACGCACTGAAAGCAGAAATCAAGAAAGACCGTCAAACCCTTCACGAAAAGCACACGGCCATTATGCAGCAGGTGCTAACGCCTGAACAATTCCAGAAGTACCAGGCGCTCAAGCAGCAGCGCAAGGAAGAATGGCGTAAAAAGCACGGGCAACGTGCATCCAAAGTGTCTTCGTAAATCGCTCTAAATTAACCAGTTCCCACTTGCGGCTGAGCCAAGGCTCAGCCGTTTTTATTATGGGTTACGGGCATTATTGCCACTTTAACGTCAGTTCAAACTCATGTTCACCCTTGTCAATCTCATATTCAATTCGAAAACGGCCTTTTTCCAGCGCTTCGGCAGGAATCCTGCAGGAGCGGCCATCCACCCGCACCTCAAAATCCCGGTTTTGCTCAATACTCTTCACCCAATGCTGCAGGATTTCCAGGAATCGACGACGGTCGCAGGCCTCTTTCAGCTCCATATCGCCTTGTGGCCGATGTCCAAACATAGCTTCCCTCCCATTCATTTCCGACCTCATCATAAGTGGCCTTCTGGTTTGAAACATTAGCCGGTTGGGGAAGAAACGGTTGCCCCATCCGCCCGGCTATTTCTCATCCGCCATGACGGGAATGGTTGGATGGTTTCCAGCTTTATATACTGAAAAAAGCGAGGGAGGATACATCATATGGATGCTTATGTTGCCGCGCTGATTGTCACTGCCGCTACCGTATTGTGCGGTGTTTTCCTAGTGAGCGATGCCTATAAAAACCCGCTGGACTAACTTTTAGCCAAACGGATAAAAAAACCACTTTAGTAAATATTTTTTAATGCTTCTAAATATATAAAATAAGGGGCAATTCCGGCGTTTGAACGGATTTTATCCATTAAAAGCGCGCGAGTTGCCCATGCTGTTCAACAGTCCCATTTACCTCCTGTTTTTAACCATCACCGTCCTGCTGTATTGGAATGTTCCCAAAAGCTGGCGCATTCCACTCTTGCTGATTGCAAGCTATATCTTCTACATGAGCTGGAGTCCCCCGCATGGCCTGATGTACGGCCCACTGATTTTTATGGACTCCCTGTATTTTTACTGGCTGAGCCGTGCCATGGTGCGTTGGCCGCAAGCGAAGAAACCCCTTTTGATTATTGGCGTCACCTCGGAACTCCTGCTGCTTGCCTACTTCAAGTATGCCAATTTCTTTGCCCAGACGGTGGACAGCGTCCTAAAAGCCCTGAATTTACCCGCTACACAAGCGCATTTCGATATTTTCCTGCCGCTCGCCATCTCTTTCACCAACTTCGTCCTGATCAGCTACCTTGTTGACGTGTATCGCGGACACGAAAAGCCGGATAAGTCGTTTATCCGCTTTGCTACGTATGTAGCCTTCTTTCCTCACCTCATTGCCGGCCCCATCGTCCGGGCAAGCGAGTTATTGCACCAGTTCGATCGCAGCCCGGAATTTGACATGGAGCGCCTGGTGCAAGGGATTCATCGCTTCTGCACCGGCTTTTTCCTGAAAGTGTTCGTCGCGGATATCCTGGCGGTCTATGTGGACATGATTTTCGGCCATCCGGAGCTTCAGGCGTTCAATACCAGTTGGGTTGCCAACTACAGTTTCAGCATCCAGCTCTTTTGCGACTTTTTCGGTTATACCCTGATGGCGCAAGGCAGCGCGCTTTTAATGGGTTATACCCTGCCAGAGAACTTCAATGCCCCATATTTCGCCAAAAACATGTCTGAATTCTGGAAACGCTGGCATATTTCACTCTCTCGCTGGCTGAAAGACTATCTCTATATCCCCTTGGGCGGGAACCGGCACGGAAAATTCAATACCTACTGTAACCTGTTCATTACCATGGGGCTGGGCGGCCTATGGCATGGCGCAAGCTGGAATTTCGTCATTTGGGGCCTGCTGAACGGCCTGTTTCTTTGCATTCACAAACTTGGGAACTACCTGAAGATTAACCGCTTCATCCCCGAAGCGCTGGCCATTGCGATAACCTTCCATGCAGTCTGCCTGGTACGCGTATTCTTCCGGGCGCAGACCTTTGATGAGGCGATGCACATGCTTTCCACCATGTGGAACCCGTTCAACTGG
>DATNQC010000031.1:0-2737 GCA_036702885.1 Oculatellaceae cyanobacterium
ACGATTGGGGCGGTTGCGATTCACGAATTTGGGCATGCCTTGGGGCTCATGGGCCATAGTAGCCAGCCGGGCGATATTATGTACGACTCGAATGAGAGTGCGACGACGCTTTCAACTCGGGATATCAACACGATCCGGCGGCTCTATACGCTGACGGCGGATGTCAACAACCTACCTGCCGATTCTCGTTCTCAAAACAAGGAACGGGAGAAAGAGCTGGCGGCGAAGATGGATGACATGCTGACCAAAATGGAGCAACAGGCCAAGAAGGATGACCGGGCGCTAAGCTGGCTGAACCTTGGCATTGAGTATTACCAAAAAGCGCTCCAGGTGGAAAAAGAGGGTAAGCCTCATGTGGAAAGCGATTCCTGGTTCCATAAAGCATTGACGGCGATTAATCAGGCGTTGCAGAAAGAACCCAACGATCCACGGGCGTACCACTGCCGGAGTTTGGTGTATCAAGGGTTGGGCGATTTTAATCAGGCCCTTTTGGATATTGAGAAGGCGATTTCGCTGGATCGCAAGGAACCTGTGTACTATATGCTGGATGCGTATTACCTGGCAAAGTTGGGACAAAAGGCCAGAGCCAAGAGCGCGTTGGATACGTATCTGCTGCATCGCCCGGATGAAGCTAAATCGGACGATGTGAAACTCATTTTGGAAGCCTTGAAGCAGAGTCCATAGGGCTGAACCATTATCAATGGGAACCTGCACGTTTTAAGTGCAAGGTATTTGATTCAGGGAAATGGCATATTCCCTGAGCTTTTGCGTGGAGCTGTAGGTGTTTGGTGATTCCGGCTAAAGGGTTAGCCAGTATCCCAGTGGAAACAGGTGTAAAAAGTAAAGTTTTGTAAATAGTTTAGGTAATTAGGCAATCTTCACCCTTGAGGGGGATTGATTCAATTGCAAACAACCACACACCAAAACACATAATGTCTCTCATATAATACTGCCTCTCTCTATCCGAATCTCTTGCACTCTTTCCCCTCAAGCAAGAGATTTTTTTTTGCTTTGCAAATGTCGGAAAATGATATGGTGGACCTTGGCCGGAGTCGTGCCCTGGAAAATCGTTGATGGAGAAGGGAAATGCCGGTTTGGAAACTTCTGCCGTTCTGGGCCGTCTCCAGGCTCATCGGAGGTGGCTTTTTTGGCTGATGTCCGTGAAGAGGTGAAAATGAGCGAGATGGACGGGAGTACACCGTGAAACGTCAAAAAGCGTCACTGGGATTCAACGTATTACTGGCAACCGGGTTGGGGTTCTGTGCAGCAGCGATGATGGGTTGGGTTCAATCATCGGTGCAAATGGCAAACGCGCAGGTCACTTTTAACCCGATGCCCCGGCCCATTACGGGAAACGTCCATCAGAACCAATATGCTGCTGCGGCTGCGCAGGAAGGTCCGGAAAATATCATGATTCTGCTTGACTCCTCCTACTCCATGTCCGAGCCGATTGGAGGGCATACGCGGGAGGACAAGATGACCGCTGCCAAGCGGACGGTGCTTGAAGTGCTGCGGAACGTGCCGCCAACCACCCGGGTGGGGCTTCGGGTTTATGGAAACTCGTCCAATCAGTTCACGGCTTGCTCTGCCACAACGCAACTGGTTCCATTGGGCGTCAATAACCGCCACCAGATTGCGGCTCAGCTCATTGGCGTTCGTCCGACGGGCGCAACACCCATCAGCTATTCCATTACACGCTCTCTGGATGAGGATTTCCGTGGCGTGACCGGGAAAAAGACGATTATTCTCATCAGCGACGGTATGGAAACCTGTGGTGAGGATCCTTGCGATGTGGCGGTTCGTATGCAGCGGCTGGGAGCCAATGTGAAAATCAGCGTGGTGGGCTTAGGGCTTCAGGATTATGCGGCGACAAAGCAGCTTCGTTGTGTGGCGTTGGCGACCAAAGGACAGTTTTATTCTGCTAATACCGCTGCCGAGCTGGCAAATAGCTTAAGCCGGGCTATGGCGGTTGAGACGAAGGTGCAAGGAACCATTTTGCCGACCAGCGACGCTCAAATGGGCAATGCACCTGTGAGTTCGCCAGCCGCAGTGACCCCTCCCCGGAAAAAATACGAGGAAAAGGAATTGCCCGCAGTACCCATCCAGTCCAATAGGCGGTAAAATAAAGGCCACGACCATCCTGGGCAACGATTGGGCAACCTGAATTTCGAGTCAGCGGTTCTGGTTGCGTGTTGCGGTCATGCTGCTTTAAAAGAGGGCTCATGCAACAAAATTCCAGTGAGATGGTCTTAATAAAAAAGCGCAGTGAATTTGTAATTAGATTTGAGAACCCAATAGAGAGAAGAGGAACCACAAGTTCATGAACCGATTGATCCCCTTGGCATTATCATTTGCGGTGGCTTTTTCCGCAGTGGCACCGGGTATTTTAATGAAGTCACCTGCATTTGCTCAGCCGGCTACGCAAACGCAACCGGCAAAGCCCAAGGTAAAAGTAGCAACCCCGGCGGCTCCTAAAAAAGAAGAACAGCCGGAAAAGGCGACCGAAGCGGAAATTGATGCGAGTATCGCCAGCGCGATCCAGGTGGATCCGCTGACTTTGCTACAGAATCCCCAGGCGTATCTGAATAAAAAGGTCACGTTTACGGGAACCTTCAACCGGTTTGCCGATATCGCGCTGGATTACAAAAAAGCATTCCGAGATTCCCGTGATTACGTGACGTTTTTCATCCTGCGTCCCGATGTAACCCACAGCACGATTCCATTGTCAGAACTCAAG